>JAKONH010000041.1 GCA_022702045.1 Spirosomataceae bacterium | reverse complement strand
GCAACCCGCCAATTGCGCCGGTACACCCAGCATCAGCACCGTGCTGAACAACGGAGCCGTTCCGCCCGGAATGTAGAGGCCAACTTTTTCGATGCCTACGCTTCGACGCCAGCAGGTGACGCCCGGCATCGTCTCGATTTTTTCGGTCGGTTGCCGCTGCGCTTCGTGAAACGTGCGGATGTTCTGATGCGCCTGCCGGATAGCCGCTTTCAGTTCGTCGCTCAGCTGCTGTTCAGCCGCGTCGAGTACGTCCGTCGAAACGGCCAGCGTGTCGGTGGTCAGTAATACCTTGTCGAAGCGTTGCGTCAGCTCGATCAGGGACGCATCGCCCCCTGCCCGGACCTGCTCCATGATCGGCGTAACGATGGCTTCTATCTGCTGTGTCGACTGTACGGGCCGGGCCAGCAAAGCAGGCCATTCGGCGCGGTCGGGAAAGGGGATGATGTTCATGGGCTTGTATGATGAAAGAAGAAAGATTTGAGAAAAAAGAGAAGGCGAAGCCGTGTCGTCTTTCTTCTTTTATCTCATCTCTTTTCTCTAATAGATCATTTTCTCAATGGGGATAACCAGAATGCCTTCGGCGCCGGCGGCCCGGATGGCTTCAATATTTTCCCAGAATTCGTTTTCGTTTAATACAGAATGCACCGAACTCCAGCCTTCCGTTGCCAGGGGCGTCACGGTTGGGCTACGCATGCCGGGCAGCAGCGACGTAATCTGACCGATAGCGTGGTTGGGTGCGTTCAGCACGATGTATTTGTTGTTTTTTGCCGCCTGTACCGCTTTAATCCGGAACAGCAACTTGTCAACCAACGTCCGCTTGTCGGTATCCAGTTCAGGGTTGGCGATGAGAATTGCCTCTGACCGGAAGATCGTTTCAACCTCCTGCAGGCCGTTGCTCAGCAGCGTACTGCCCGAACTGACAATATCACACACCGCTTCGGCCAGCCCGATACCCGGCGCAATTTCTACCGAGCCGCTGATCTCGTGAATGTCAGCATTGACACCCGCGTCTTTCAGGTAATTGCCCAGCAATGTTGGGTAGGAAGTGGCAATGCTTTTGCCGGTCAGGTCCTGAATGCCGGCCCACTCCGTTCCGCGCGGAATGGCAATCGACAGGCGGCATCTCGAAAAGCCCAGCTTATGAATCGTATTGACCGAACGGCCCGTTTCAACGGCTACGTTTTCACCAACAATACCAAGGTCAGCTACGCCATCTTCTACGTAACCGGGGATGTCGTCGTCGCGCAGGAAAAGAAATTCAGCCGGAAAATTGGACGATACCGACCGAAGTTTACCGGTGCCGTAGTCGAAGCGGATGCCGCACTCTTTGAATAGCTGATACGAGTCCTCGCTCAACCGGCCGGACTTTTGAAGGGCAATGCGTAAGGCAGATGTCATGGGGGAATTCTGATGCGGTAAACGTCGTCAGGCAAATTAGAGCCAGCTAACGCCAAACCGATGTAAACGAAGTCAGTGCACGGACGACCGGGCTGATTTCAGAAAAACGAATAAGACAAAAGTAACGGAAACGGCTAACACGTGGATGAAGCACACGGAGCCAATCTGGCCGGACGGCCAGAGAACGCAGCTAGCGTCGATGTCGAAAGCAGGAAGCGGGTGCTGTCAGAAGCATCATGCTGCAAAAATAAGAAGAAAGAAGATAGACACAAGATGAAAGAGGAATGCAACTACAGCCAGCCCTGTCTTTTCTCTTTTGTTTTTCTTCTTTCTTCTTTTGTTTTTCTTCTATTCACTATCTATGATCAATCGCGTCGTAGGCCAGCCCTGTACCAATGGCATAGACGGCGTGGTGGAGGGCATCGGTAGCAATTGTCGGCGCGTCCTGTTCGGTAATTGGGGGGGCCAGATTCAGTTTGGGAAGCATGACCAGTCCGGTTGCCCAGATCGTCACGAAATGCGCCAGGGTCGCTGGCCAGCCGCGTAGCCCGAACAGGGCGAATAGGCCGCGTGGGATACCCCAGGCGGTGCCGTATGTCCAGTGGATCTCCTGCGATACAATTTCTTTTTTACGCTTTTTCGTGGGTTTCACGTTCAGTACTTTCGATACCGCATCGGCGGGAACGGTGCTGGGTGGGCGTTTGGTGATCGACATCTCAGCAGTCTGCGAAAGCGTGATGGCAACGGTGCCAGCCAGACCAGCCAGAATACCAATGCCGATAACGGTACCCAAATCGCGCAGGGCGGTGTCTGGTTTCAGCGTCTTCATGGTGATAAGCGGTTTTGCGGTACAATTAAACAGGAACTCATAGCTGATATGAACATTCCCTGTTACTCAAACTGCTGATCGGGAAATTGTTCCCGTAAACGGCCAGAAAACCATTGAATAGCCTGTAAACGACAACAGGCTCTCCCGAACCGGAAGAGCCTGTTGCTGTATTGAAAAGCGGTGATCGGATTACTTGATCGAATCGCGCTTGGTGGTGTCGGTGCTCATCGAATCCGTGCTCATCGTCGTAGCCGTGGTCGATGTCGCTGAATCCGTCGACATAGTCGTCATCGTCGTGTCAGTTACCGTCGTGCCGGTCGACTCGGGTTTGTTGCTCGAACAAGCCGTCGCCAGCGCGACCATCGTCATCATGAAAAAAGCAGATTTCAACATGGTTGTAGTCGTTTTTGGGATTTCTTGATTAATTCGCTGAACCTGAAAAGGTAACCCACCCACGACCGAAAATTTATACTCTTGTCTGTTTTTCCAGGAGCCGATGCTGTGGTATCCAGCTCAGCTACAAGCCCTGACCGCCTGATACTTCGATACGTTGCCCATTGATCCAGTAGGCATCATCGGTGCAGAGAAAAGCCACCACCCCGCCAATATCGTGCGGCAATCCAACACGCCCGAGGGCCGTTAGCGACGCGATCATCTTGTTGATATCGGCATTGTCGCGGGTCCGCCCGCCACCAAAATCGGTTTCGATCGCACCCGGCGCAACAACGTTGGCGGTGATTTTGCGTGCCCCCAATTCTTTGGCCAGGTAGCGCGTGAACACTTCAACGGCCCCTTTCATACTGGCATAAGCCGAGGAACCAGGCATCGTGATACGCGTCAGACCCGACGAGATGTTGATGATCCGCCCCCCGTCGGTCAGCAAAGGCAACGCTTTCTGTGTCAGGAAGTAAACCCCTTTAAAGTGAATGTTGTGTAATTCGTCGAACTGTTCTTCACTCACCTGCGCAAACGGGACGTACATGCCAATCCCGGCATTGTTGATAAGGAAGTTGAATTTGTCGGTTTGAAACGCGTCCGACAGCGCGGTTTTCACTTGTTCGTAAAAGCCGTCGAACGAAGCGATATCGCCCACGTTCAGTTGAAGTGTGGCTGCCCGCTGCCCCTTCTGTTCGATTTCCCGGACGACGGCTTCCGCGTCATCTTTCTGGCTATTATACGTCAATAAGACGTCGAAGCCCTTGTCGGCCAGTCGGAGGGCCATGTCTTTGCCCAATCCCCGGCTACCACCGGTTACTAATGCGATTTTCTGTTCAGTTGCCATTTTGTTTGTAGAAGAGGGATTTTAAGAAGAAAGCGAAAAGACGTTAGAAATAAGATGCAGACAATGGCTGCCAACCCATCTTTCGGCTCACATCTTTTCTCTTTCTTCTTTATATCAACAACCCAAAATTCCGGTGAATGGCTGATCTGAACGTGGTGAGTAGTTCCGATTAATTGGTGAGTAGTTCAGTTTTCTCGCGTTCTGACGCTTCGCGCTGTTGCGCCCAAACCTGTTCCCGGTACTGCTTCGGTGTACTACCCTGGAAGTGTTTGAAGAACTTAGTGAAATTCGACGGATCGTACGTCAGCGTGCGGGCTATTTCGGCAATGGGTTGCGTTGTCGTTTCAAGCAGGCTCCGGGCGATGTCCATGATTTTTCGCTCGAAGAAGTAGCAGGGTGCGTAACCTGTCGTGAGCCGGATTGTATTGCTCAGGTGCGTCGGGTGAATATTCATCTCGTCGGCTACATCCCGAATTTCGTACATATCGATTACGCGTCCAGCCAGCAAATCGCTGAGATGCCGGTCAAGAATGGCCAGGAAGTTGTCGGTGATCTCGTGTTGCCGGGCGGCTATTTTCTTCGGAAGGCTTGGGGTCGCCATTGTTACGCGAGCGTTGTTTTTGGTTGAACGTCTGATTGATGAAGGCGGTTCGTCGTAGCGCGTGTGCCATTCAGAACGAAAACAGCGTAACACAACTGGTAAAACGGCCAGAAAACATGGTAAAAAGATAAGCCCGCTTCTACCTTTGCGCCGAAACGCAACGATTGATTGGGTGACAGAATGATTGAATACCGCATGTAAGATTAAATCGACCATTCTATCAGTCAATCATTCAATAAATCGCTCATTAACCACATGGAGTATCGCATCGAAAAAGATACGATGGGGCAGGTACAGGTACCGGCCGATGTCTATTGGGGCGCGCAAACCCAGCGCTCGATTGAAAACTTCAAGATTGCGCGGGATACCGACAAGATGCCCAAGCCAATCATCGAAGCTTTTGCTTACCTGAAAAAAGCGGCTGCGCTGACCAACCTCGACGCGGGCGTGCTGTCGCAAGAGAAAAGCGACCTGATCGGGCAGGCTGCCGACGAAATTCTGGCCGGCAAGCTCGACGATCAGTTTCCGCTGGTTATCTGGCAAACGGGTTCGGGTACGCAGTCGAACATGAACGTCAATGAAGTGATCGCCTACCGGGGCCATGTGTTACAGGGCGGTCAGCTTATCGACGAGAAGAAATTTTTGCACCCCAACGACGACGTCAACAAGTCGCAGTCGAGCAACGATACGTTTCCGACTGCCATGCACATCGCAGCGTATAAAATTCTGCTCGACGTCACGATCCCGGGTATCAAAAAGCTGCGCGATACGCTCGACGCCAAGGCAAAGCAGTTCATGCACGTCGTGAAAATCGGTCGGACGCACTTCATGGATGCTACCCCGTTAACGGTTGGGCAGGAGTTTTCGGGCTACGTTTCGCAACTCGATCATGGGCTGCGGGCGATCAACAATACGTTACCGCACCTGAGCGAACTGGCACTGGGTGGTACGGCCGTTGGCACGGGTATCAACACCCCGCCGGGCTACTCGGAAAACGTTGCCAGGCACATTGCCGACCTGACGGGCCTGCCGTTCATTACGGCCGAGAACAAGTTTGAAGCCCTGGCTGCTC
>JAKONH010000032.1 GCA_022702045.1 Spirosomataceae bacterium | reverse complement strand
GAAACTTTTTAGATTGGTCAGAGCCGTTACGTCGATAATTTTCCATTGACCGTTGATCTTTTCCAGCACCCGCGATTCTTTCGAGTTTGTTTTTCCGTGGCTGTCGACCAACGTCTGATCGTAGGCAACATACGCCATATCGCCTTTCTGACGAATGGTATAGTTCGCATTCTGTACCATTACCTTATCGCTTACCTTCGAGCTTTTAAACTGACTGGCAAAGTGTTTTTCCAGTTTGTCCCAGCCTTTCACCAGCATGAAATCGCCCCCGTAGAGGTTGGCGGCAAAGTGAATGTAGGGCGCATGTGCCCAGGCGTTGGCCCACTGTGCTTTGTCGCGCTTGAAAAAACCTTCCGTTTCATTGCGAAGAACCTGCTTGATTGCGTTCTCCTCCGACTGCGCCCACCCGACCGTTGCTGCTCCCAGCAGTAAAGCGGCCATTACCAGATATGTTTTCATAGTAATGATTGAGTTAGTACAGAAGAAAGGTAAATTCAAAAATTATCTTATACAACTAATTTTTTTAACTTTTTCAAGCAAAGAGAAGGCTTTACTGAATTACGGCGTCGACCACAACAGGCAGGTGATCGGACGGGAAACGTTGGTCAAGCCGGTCGGTCAGGGCTGCATATGACAACACCTTTACGCCTTTGCTGACGAACACATAGTCGATCCGGTCTTTGAGCGGAGCGTCTGACTTAAAACCACTGAACGTACCAACCGGTCCATAAGGTGCTTCGGCCGTAACCTGATACGCGTCCTGCAACAGCGTCTGAATCGTCTTGACCTGTTCGGTATCGGGTGTCGAGTTGAGGTCGCCAACGAATACGACGGTTGAATTTTTAGCGATCGTCTTTATCTTCTCGACCATAAGCCGACCCGACTGCCGCCGGGCTTCGACACCCTGGTGATCGAAGTGGGCGCTAAAGAAGTAAAATTCCTTCTTCGTCGCTTTGTCGCGGAGTTTAGCCCAGGTACAAATGCGATTGCAGCAGGTGGCGTCCCAGCCTTTGCCGGGCTTGTCGGGGGTTTCGCTCAGCCAGAAATCGCCTGTATCAAGCAGGGTGAAGCGATCTTTGCGGTAGAAAACCGCCGAATGTTCGCCCGCTTCCTTACCGTCGTCGCGTCCTTTTCCGACGAACGTCCAACCCGGTAGTTGCGCGATGTCGGTCAGTTGGCTCCGTAACCCTTCCTGTGTACCAAACAGATCGATTTTGTGGTAACGAATCAGATTTTTGACCATCTCGCTTCTGTTTGGCCAGGCATTTTCGCCATCATTGGGTGTGTTGTACCGCAGGTTGTAGGAAGCAACACGTAAGGTATTGGCGGACTGGGCCACGGCGGTATAGGTTAATAAACAGGCGATTAGCAGCAGCGTAATGCGCATAACGAATGAGTTTAGTTAGGCCCATTGCGGGCGGGCCAAAGATAGCCGGACACCAATAAAATATGGGCGGTTATGTCGGAGCTTTCGATCGACTTAACGAAAAGATCATTTGGTTGACGGGCGGCTTTGGCTAGCATTATTTAATCGCTACCGCGAAACTATCTAATCAATAACACGGTTATTTAGTAGTCGCGACTACTAAATAACCGACCATGACAACGCCAACACAACTTACTTTCGTCTCATTGCAGGTCAGCGATCTGGATGCATCGACTCGCTTTTACCGGGATACGCTGGGTTTTCAGCCCGTGCCGCAGTCGCCACCGGATGCCTACATTTTCGCTACGCAGACGGGCGCCATCTTTGCCATTCGTAAGCCACTGGTCGACCTTCAATTGACTGACCGGCTTGGCTGGGGCGTTGGCCTTTGGTTTGGGGTCGACAATCTCGATGATTTCCTGCAACGAATCGATGGACAGGCTACGCTGATACGGGGCATTCAGGCTACGCCCTTCGGCAATACAGCAATCATCGCCGACCCTGATGGCTACTGGCTCACCATACAGGAAACGCCGAACCGATGAACCGGGAAACACACTATTGGGTCGTGGTGGCGGCCCGGGATCATGCCAGTTCCGGCATTGCGCAAGGTATCGTCCAAGCCAATCACGGTAAAGAAGCCCCCTTACGTCGGATGCACCCCGGCGATAGCCTGCTGATCTACGCCCCCAAGCAGACATTTGGCGAAAATGCCCCGCTTCAGCAGTTTATCGCTATCGGTACGGTGGCCGATGAGCCGGTGTATCAGGTAGCCGTGAGTGACGACTTTCAGCCGTTCCGGCGCAGGGTTACGTACGAAAAAAACGTTGTCGGAACGCCTGTTCAGCCGCTGATCGAACAGCTGAGTTTTATTCAAAACAAAACGAGTTGGGGATATGCTTTCCGGTCGGGCTGTTTCGCTATCTCAAAAGCCGATTTCGATCTGATCTGCTCATCAATGACCACCCACGACCATGTCTGATTCACCAATTTTCACCTACAACCAGCCCGAAGAAAACAACGGTTATCTGCTCTGGCAGGTCAGCATGCGGTGGCATTTACTGATGAACCAGCGGTTACGCGCAGTAGGTATTACGCTGACGCAGTTCTCGCTTATGGCCGGACTGTACTGGCTCGATCGGCACGGTGAACTCGTTACACAACAGCGGCTGGCCATCTATGCTAACACCGACAAGATGATGACGTCGAAAGTGGTGCAGACACTTGAAAGTAAGGGGTTGCTGCTTCGAGCCGACAATCCGGAGGACGGCCGTTCGAAACGACTTCAGCTGACACAAACGGGCGAAGCAACACTGCGCGAAGCGAATATACTAGTCCAGCAGGTCGACTCTGGTTTCTTCCAGGCCATTCAACCAGACGCAGCCGTTTTCAATCAGCTGCTGCGCCAGTTACTGGCGGCATCGGGCGATTGACTCCTGTGTAGTACTCACTGTAAAGCCCGGTACGTAAATAGGCTCTGCACACCCGGCAGCGGTTGTCCGGCTGTTTCTGCGTAGGGGTACACAAAAAAGTTAAGCGGCTCAGCCTGACCGGGGTATAGGCGCAGGTCACGACCGACGCTGAATTCGATGCGATTCTCGTCGTGCGTACCGAAGAAGTAATCGCGTTTGGCCGGATTCTTGGCCGCTTCCGACGCATCGATCGGTACCCAGCCAACGCCGTTCAGGTAAAACTCCGCCCAACAGTGATAACCGCTAATCTGCCCTTCCGGGCGATCGGTGGGCAGCGATACGCCGATGGCGAAGCGGGCGGGAATAGCCACGGCCCGGCAGTAGCCGATAAAGATGGCGTGGAAGTCGGTACAGTTGCCACGCCGGGCGTCGCAGGCGTAGTAGATGTCGCCCCGCCCCCAGCCTGTCCCGGACTTGTCGTAATGGACCGTACTGATGACATGGTTATAGATGGCCCGCGCTTTCGCCAGATCAGTTCGGGCGTTGGCCTTCGTGACGACTTCGTTGGCCCACTGCCTGACCTTGCCGTCGATAGGAACGAGCCGGTCGGGTTGCAGCCATTTCCTGCGTTCTGCGTCACTGATCGGTTGATGGCCGGGCTGTGGCGTCGTTGGCTGGCTATGCTCCAGCCGCTGTACCGTAAACCGAACCGTTACCACACCACCGGTATCTGCTTTTGCCGGAACGCTCACGTGCAGCATACGATTGCCGTACGCGCCTGTATCGATGCGATACGGAGCGGGCGAGCTGATTGTCAGATCGGTAATGCGCTGAAAAGGGCTGTCATGCGGAATCGGTAGCCAAAGGTCGGTCGGCGTCCGCTTCGACGGGATCAACGCCCTATAGGTGAATACGACTGTGCGCTCACGCGGAGTAACAGCCGGGCGCAGTGCCAGCAGGCTACTAAATAGACAACAGAGAGTTAGTACCGAAACGATATGCCGGGCAACGCGAAACAACTGCATGTACGGTAAACCACCGCCCGCCCGGAATCCGTTCAGTCTTGACAGTTTATAAAATCCTGGACAGGAACGGCTACACCTTGCTCTCGGGGTACAGTTTCTTGTGCTGCGTCAGCAGGATGGCGTATTGCTGGGGCGTCAGAATCGTTTTATAAGCTAACAATTTGCCTGTCTCGACGTCGACAGCCAGCGCCCGTAACTTCTTCTGATTTAGCCCCGACGTTTTGAGTTTCCGAACGCCTTCGTTAAACTTAACTGTCGCGTCGGTGATGATTTGCCGGGCTTTGGGTACCTGCTGCTCCGTCAGACTCAGCCGTTTTGTATCGGCTTTTATTACTGACTTAATGACCATACCCACCGTCGCGCCGTTGTTAAGCAGCACGAATTTTTCTTTTTCTACCGCCGGGTCT
>JAKONH010000618.1 GCA_022702045.1 Spirosomataceae bacterium | reverse complement strand
CGCGGGCCGGCACGGCGTTTTCATTCAAGTGCGATGCCTGCTTTAGAAACAAACCATCTTTTGCCATTGCGTAATACAGCCGTGCGCCCGCCAAGATCAGCCCGTTGTTACAGCCAAAAGTCGAAATCATGATTAACCCAGCCATAAACGCGACAGCGATGTTCCCAAACAACGTTGAGACAGCGGCCGTAGCAACGCGGTCGGCCTCAGCAAACTGTATGCCCCGACCTATGATATCCGTCGCGGCAGGCGAGCCCTTTAGCGGTAATAGCGACAGATACGATACGTTAGCCAGAAAATAAATACTTGTTACGATTAGCGTACCCAGAAATAGAGCCAGTGGAATATTACGCCGGGGGTCTTTGATTTCGCCGGCTATAAAGGTGACGTTATTCCAGGAATCGGCCGAGAACAGGGAACCAACCATCGACGTACCGAAAGCCAAGACCAGTGCCAGCCCGGTCAAAGGCAACGTGATACCGTCGGCGGACGTTGTGCTGGCATCCCAGGCGTCACGCAGGTTGGTCGTCAGCAATCCGCTGTTCAGCCCAACGGCAATACCGACGACGATCAGCCCCAGCAGCGCAATCAGTTTGGCCGATGTAAAGACATTCTGAATGAGTTTACCACTTTGCACCCCCCGGCTATTCAGCCAGGTCAGCAACACCAGACTAGCAATGGCGTAGAGCGATCCCAGCGTTATTTTGACCGAGCCCAGGGCTATCAACACATTATCAGGCCCTAATGCAGGCATAAAAACGGCGGAATACTTGGTAAAGGCAACTGCTACAGCCGCAATGGTTCCGGTCTGAATAACGGCAAATACGGTCCAGCCATAAACAAATCCCGTCAGCCGATTGTACGACCGCTGAATATACACGTACTGCCCCCCTGCTTTGGGCATCATCCCGGCCAGTTCGCCATAGCTAAGCGCAGCCGCCACGGTCAATACGCCCGTCAGCACCCAGAGTGCCAGTAGCCAGCCCGCTGACCCTAGGTTACGGGCCATGTCGGCCGAGACAATAAATACGCCGGACCCAATCATGGTACCGGAAACAATAAGCGTTGAGTCGAGCAGGCTCAGAGAGCGATTAAATTCCGTTTTTTCGTCAGGAAGGAGCGGTTCAGGGGTCATATTGTAGTCGATCAACCTACAAATAGCATGTCAATAGCCGGAAAAGCAAATGACGCTTACTATTGCCTGATTTATTGACAGACTTAAAAGGTTTCAAAAACCTTTTAAGTCTATGCCAGTCTCTAAGGAGTTTCTAAGTTCTGGTTAAGTCCATTCTAAGGGGAAGACCCGTTCTTTGATAAACAACGATTTATCATACAGCGTGTTCCACTTACTCCGTCCACAGTCAGCTTGCCAGTAGCATCTTCAATTCAGCTACAGAACGGTAACGACATTGTGTTTCTCTAGTACCTCAACGGGCGGGAAGAATGGCACGACCAGACTTTGCACGCAATGAGTCAATCTGATGAACATACACAAACGCTCGGCGTAACGTTTTCAACCGACCAGCAGGCAACCATTGGCGTATGGGCTCCTGTCGCGAAAGCAGTGGCCGTTTCGATCAATGACCACGCACTCCTGTTACCACTGACGAACGACGGTAGTGGCTACTGGCAGCTTACGACCGATCAGCTAAAGCCCGGCGACCGATACACGTTTTTGCTCGATCATGAAACGGAATGGGCTGACTCAGCATCGCGACTTCAACCGCAGGGTGTATCGGGTCCTTCACAGGCATTCGACAGCATGTCCGCTTATTGGGAAGATTCGAGCTGGGTGAATCCGCCTATCGACGAATACATTATTTACGAACTCGATATCCACACATTTACGCTCGAGGGCACCTTAAATGCCCTGGTCGGCAAACTGGATCATCTAAAAAATCTGGGCGTCAACGCTATACTGATTCGTCCCGTTACACCGTTTGCCGATTTGTTCGATCAAGCTGTGGAACGCAATTTTTTGTTTGCCGTGCAAGCGTCCTATGGCGGACCGGATCAGTTGCAGTATGCTATCAACGCGTGTCATTACGAGGGCTTGGCGGTCATCCTAGACTTGCCGTACGGACCAGACACTACGTCATTTACAGCAGCTGATCAGTTGTATCGTATTCAGAATGCGCTAATGTGGTTTCGTGACTTTCACGTCGACGCCTTATTTCTGGAGGATGTTTACTGCCTGCCCGACGCCGATCAGTTGATGCATACTATAAGGGAGGAAACCAATGCGCTGACGGCACAGACAGGGCGCCAGCACTATTTGCTGACCGACCAGGACCTGACGCTTGTATCGTCTGGCACTAATTCCTTGAACCGGCAATCATCGACCGGGGCAAACAGCCGTGTACATTCTACGAACGATGAACAGGACAGCCTTCCTTCGACCTCACCCCGGAATGTCTGCCTGTGCGACAATACATTTTCGACCGTTCTTCGGGAGTTATTCGAGCGGGAGACCGACGCTACTCCAAACACCGCATTTAGCGAGATTCTTCAGACCTACCACGAAGCAGACAGTTCGGCGATAAAGCGAACTGACTATGAATTGGCGAAACTACTGGCCGGAGCTATTCTGGTGAGTCCCTGCATTCCTACGCTATTTATGGGTGAGGAATGGGGCGTTATAAGTCCACTCCGGCGACTAGCGCATAGTGAGCCTACCCTTGCGGATGCGGAGTATGAAGCAAACGAACGCACAGAAACCATCGGCACCATTCCCCCATTGCCCTGGGAGACCCTGACTGAGCAGCATCAGCTGTTATACCGCTACTATCGGTCACTAACGGCACTACGACGGCAGCATCCAGCGCTATATCATCTGAATCCGAATCAGATCAGGTTAGTCCATCAACCGGGCAACCATACGCTGCTGCTGCATCGGTGGTACAAAACAGATCACGTACTCTGTCTGATGAATTTTTGCGCCGAGAAACAGACTATTTCCTTACCCGAACTTGGCGCCCCCTTACACAAGTTACTCGACTCGGCCGACCCGGTCTGGAACGGCCCTGCCGCATCGCCTGAAACGTTGACCGATACCAGCCAGCTTATCGTACAGCCTAAATCGATTGTGGTATATACAACCAAGCAGTAGCCAGCTAACGGCCCTTCCTGGTTGTATACGATTTCACAATTAGGCTGCGTCCGTTCCCGGCAATGGCTGTTGAGTACGACGCTCCGCCTGAGCCATGACTGATTGTATAAGTTGCAGCGGAACGCGAACCCAGTTGGGACGATTAGTTAGCTCATCGTTCAAATCCAACACAGCCTTTTCGAGCAGATACGTTTCCAGCATCATCTGAAGATCATCGGGTTGATCGGGGATAAAAGAGCTCCCCGCAACCGTTTTCAGGTACGCTTCCATAAAGAAGTTGCTCATATACCGCGACCAGAACTCAGCATACGGTAGCAGTTGAGCCCGATCATCGGCTATGACCTGATTTGTCTGCAAAAACCCTTCGTACCCTACGTAATAAAACGAACAGATCATGGACGCCACGTCGCGCAGGGGCGACCGCCTGAGTCGACGTTCGCTGTAGCTCCGGCCTGGGTCGCCCCCAAAATCCTGAATAGCGATGTCGTTGCCGGTCAGCAAAATTGTTTCCAGTTGCAGATTACCATGAATCCGAATTTTCGTCGTGTCCAGCTTCTTCCCATAAATTCGTTT
This sequence comes from Spirosomataceae bacterium, assembly GCA_022702045.1. Classification (GTDB taxonomy): domain Bacteria; phylum Bacteroidota; class Bacteroidia; order Cytophagales; family Spirosomataceae; genus Spirosoma. The sequence goes on along the minus strand of JAKONH010000618.1, from coordinate 20,708 downwards.
GAACAGAGTCAACAGCTCATTTTTCCGCGTCAGTAGTTGCTCGACGCCCTGCCGTATGTCATCAGAAAGCAGGTGCAGCGTTCGTTTCTGAATCTGATAGCTCTCACGAACCAGCGACTGAAACCCCGCAAACAGCGAACGTTGGTAATGCAGAGAGAATTCTTCCGGGGCGAATTCCTTGTGTCGATTGTCCGACGCCAGTGCCAGGTGCATTTGTCCGATGCGGCCGCCCAACAGCTGCGCCTGCTGTGCGGCCCGGTGCCCAAGCAGTTCCTGTGTCTCGAGGGGTAAATCAGCGAAGGAAATGGGTTGGCTCAACGTATGTTCCGGTGCCACCAGCGCAGTAGCCAATTGTTCGGCATCGCGGGCCAGAATGCGCTCGATAAAGTTGTTGATCCGTTCCAGTACGTAGTGCCGACCATCGCCGTGCCGAGCGACCTGTTTCTGCATAAACCCTAATGTAATCGGCCCACTTTCTGCCTGCATCTCCACCAGTCCGGCAAAGGGTGGCACGTTGCCGAACCCATTCTGCGCCGACAGGAACCGCGTCACTTCCATGTCAGGATTGATGGACAGGTCGACCTTGCGGTACACCTTCAGCAGATAGCAATGGTCATAAGTAATAGTAGTATAGTCAGGGCCGGAAGTAACTAGTTTTGGCTTTATACCACTGTGTTCCCGAACGTAATCGACCAGTTCCGGTTCGCCCTGAAAAACCAGCGTCGCGTCGACATACCGGCGTTGTTCGGCCATGGATTGCAGCAAAGCCAGCTGGACGTCGGCCAAATACAATCCGTCGCAGAGTACACCCGACTCCTGCTCCAGTTTCAGCTTAGCCAGCACGGCCTGCGGACAGTTTTGCATCAGTTTATCCGCCTGTGATTCGTTGGCAACGGCCACGATCAATTGAAAAATGTCGGGTAATCCCTCATTGTAGGCCACCTCAAGCAGCAGCACCTGCGCCGACCCGACCGACAACGGCGCATGGTTACGTATCGAAACACTCCGTATGGCTTCTTTTTTCTGGAACCAGTCGGCACTGAGCAGATACGCCGGTAGTACCTCCGATTCAAGCTGTTGCCGACTACTACGGCTCATCAGCTGCTCCCTGCGATCCATCTGAACGGTGGGTAGCTCACGCGCCGATGCTGCGTTCGTCCGGGCTTTTTCCAGCACAAACCATTGATAATCGTGCGGGGCCAGGGTAAAGAAATAGGTCTCCGTCGCCGAAACAGCCGGGAACGCATTCTGACTGAACACTTCGACGGGTACGTAGCCTCCAAATCCGGTCAGCTCGATTTCGGCGGGTTGCGCGAACTTGGACAGATTGATAATGATCAGCAGTGTCTCGTCCTCGTAGGTACGCGTAAACGCCAGTACTTTTGGATTGTCGATGTCCAGAAACCGCAAATCGCCCCGCCCGAAGGCTTTGTATTTCTTCCGAAGCGTAATCATCCGCTTCATGAACCAGAACAGCGACGACGTATTCCGGCGCTGATTCTCGACATTGACCGATTCGTAGTGGTACTCCGGGTCGAGAATGGTCGGCAGATAGAGCTTATGTGGATTTGCGGCCGAGAAACCCGCGTTCCGATCCGGCGACCACTGCATAGGTGTACGAACGCCATCGCGGTCACCCAGATACACGTTATCGCCCATACCGATTTCATCACCGTAATAAATAACCGGTGTGCCACGCAGCGAAAACAGGAGACTGTTCATCAACTCGATTTTCTTCCGGTTGTTATCCAGCAACGGAGCCAGCCGATGACGGATACCAAGGTTAATCCGGGCTCTGGGATCGCGGGCGTAGGTTTTGTACATATAATCCCGCTCTTCGTCGGTCACCATTTCCAGGGTCAGCTCGTCGTGATTTCGCAAAAAAATAGCCCACTGACAGGTTTCTGGAATAGTCGGTGTCTGATCGAAGATGTCGGTAATCGGGTACCGGTCTTCCATCTGCAGCGCCATAAACAGGCGAGGCATTACCGGGAAGTGGTAGTTCATATGGCATTCATCGCCATCACCGAAGTACGAGGCCGAATCTTCGGGCCACATATTGGCCTCGGCCAGAAAAGCGACACCCGGATGATACGTGTCGATGTGGGCTCGCAGTTTTTTCAGAAACGCATGCGTCTCAGGCAGATTCTCTCCATTGGTACCTTCCCGCTCGAACAGGTACGGTACGGCATCCAGCCGAAACCCGTCGACACCTAGTTCGCACCAGTAGTCGATCATCCTGAACACCTCCGCCTGCACAAGCGGATTGTCATAGTTCAGGTCGGGCTGATGATGAAAAAAGCGATGCCAGTAGTACTGCTGCGCTTCATGGTCCCAGGTCCAGTTGGAGCCTTCGAAGTCCTGAAAAATGATCCGTACGTCCTTGTACTGCGTCGGGTCGTCGGTCCAGACATAGTAGTCGCGTTCGGGCGATCCCTTTGGCGCACTGCGGGCCCGTTGAAACCAGGGATGCTGGTCGGAGCTGTGGTTGATAACTAGTTCCGTAATGACTTTCAGATTTCGCTGATGGGCTTCGTGAATCAGGGTTTTAAACTGTTCGATTGTACCGTATGACGGGTTGATGGCGTAGTAGTCAGCAATGTCGTAGCCGTCGTCACGCAGGGGCGATGGGTAAAACGGAAGCAACCAGATGGCAGTTATACCCAGTTCCTGCAGGTAATCCAACTTGTCGAGCAGGCCCTGAAAGTCGCCGATACCGTCACCATTTCCATCGCAGAAGGCTTTTATGTGCAATTCGTAAATGATGGCGTCTTTGTACCAATAGAGCTTGTCTGACTGTTCAGTGCTATCGTTTATCATACTGTATTGATTAAGGTCTGTTGTATGCAGCCTCGCCGGTCCAACGTGATACTTGGGACAGAAGAGGCTGCTCCCGGCAACTTAAACCCCGGAGATAAGGATCTGCTTAGAAACTCCTTAGAATAGCGCTAAGAATTGGCTTACGGTGACAATTCACCCGGACCGCTAGCTCTCTAATGAGTTTCTAAGGTTTACCTAAGCCCCCTCTAAGCCTAAGAAAGTAGTTTGCTGCTGTACACTGCGCGTTCAGCAACGCATATTCTTGATGCAACCATTTGACTCATCGTTTAATCGACTACTTATCGTTTCGTACCGCTTACCGTTTACGGTTCAACAAACCGACGAAGGCACCGAATTACGGCAGAACGCCGGCGGATTGGTTTCTGCTGTTCTGTCGATGGCGGAGCAAATGGGACAGCGACAGGGCGACACGACGGCTAAAATTCACTGGGTTGGCTTCGGCGATGCGTCATTGCAACAGGCCGATCCGGCTACGCTGGAAAATGATGCCTTTGTGGCCCACCCGGTTTTCATAGAGGAGGAAGTACACAACGGCTTTTACTACGGATTTAGCAACGATCTGATATGGCCTCTGTTCCACTATTTTCCGTCCTACGCTTCGTTTAAAGAGACCGATTTTCAACGCTACCAACAGGCTAACACAAGGTTTCTGGACAAGCTGGCAGCCCTGATTCAACCCGGTGACCTGGTCTGGATTCACGATTTTCAACTGATGCTACTGCCCGACATGGTTCGGCAGGCGGTTCCTGACGCCACGATTGGCTATTTCTTTCACATTCCATTTCCCACCTACGAGATTGTAAAACTGCTACCCCGAACATGGCGCCAATTCCTGCTTAAGGGCATATTGGGCGCTGACGTGGTCGGATTTCACACGACCGATTACGTACAGCATTTTTTACAAAGCGTTTCCGACGTACTGGACCTGCCGATCATCGACTCGCGCATCGTTTTGCCCAACCGATCGGTCATGGTAAAAGACTTCCCGATCAGCGTCGACTTCTTTAAATTCAATACCAGTGCGCAGGAAGCAGGCGTAGTCGACACGCGGGAGCAGTACAAACAGTTGTTACGGGACAACAAGATCATTTTTTCCGTCGATCGGCTCGACTATACGAAAGGGATTATTTACCGCTTGCAGGGTTTTGAATGGTTTATGACCCATAATCCGGACTGGCAGGGTAAGGTGACGTTTGTCATGACGGTGGTTCCATCGCGGGATAAGATTGGGCAGTACCAGGAACTCAAGCGCGAAATCGAAGAAACCGTCGGGCGGATTAATGGCCGGTTCGGTACGATTGGCTGGCGTCCGATCATCTATTCGTACTCGTCGCTGTCGTTTACGGAACTGCTGGCGCTATACACCGCCTGCAATGTGGCCCTGATTACGCCCATCCGGGACGGTATGAATCTGGTTTGCAAGGAGTTCGTAGCCAGTCGGTACGACCAGAAAGGCGTTCTGATTTTGAGCGAGTTTGCCGGAGCGGCACAGGAGCTGCGGGATGCATTGATCATCAATCCAACCGATACGCAGGAAGTGGCCGACGCCATACAGCAGGGACTGGAAATGACCGAGTCAGAACAGGAACGACGCATGATTGCCATGCGGGACCATCTACAGAATCATACCGTATTTCGGTGGAGCCACGATTTTCTCACCGCATTTACAGATGTTACGCGTCGACAGCCTAAACTGGAAACCGACCTGTCGGTTCCGACCTTTGTCAGTGCGTTTGAGGGAGCCAGCCAGCGATTACTCCTGCTGGACTTCGACGGCACATTGGCCCCGATTGTCGACAATCCCGCCGATGCCTGTCCGTCTGAATCGCTCAATCATACACTGGCCCACCTGGCCGAAAGCAGTGACCTGGTGATCATCAGCGGGCGCAACCGGGCCTTTCTGGAAAAAACGTTTGCGGGTATCCCCGTTTACCTAGTCGCCGAACATGGTGCTTTCCTGAAAAAACCAGATCAGCCCTGGGAGTTGCTCGATTTGTCGGCTGATGACTGGGTCGGCAGTGTCCGGTCGATAATGACGCCGTTTGTCGATCGCTTTCCGGGTTCATTCATCGAGGCCAAAGAAACCGCACTGGCCTGGCACTATCGGATGGTTTCCGACAAGGATAGTGAATCCCAGGCGATGGAGCTGGCCAATCAGCTACGTGACGCGTCGTTCTCTATTCCCCTGTCGGTTATTCAGGGCAACAAAGTGGTGGAAGTAAAGGCGGCCCGCTACAGCAAGGGAACCGTAGCGCTGATGATTCTAGATCAGAAACCGTATGATTTCATCGTCAGCATGGGGGATGATACCACTGACGAAGATATGTTTCGGCTGCTGCCCAACTGGGCGTACACCGTGAAGGTTGGCGCGGGACAATCCTTTGCCCGCTACCGGCTGGCCCGCCAGCAGGACGTGGAGACCCTGTTACAGCGCATCAGCGACGTACTGGTTACCAACGATTAAGTAAGGGTCGGCGATCAGTAGCTTGTATAGTTCCTTGGCAAGTCTCGTCAAGTGAATGTACAACCTAGTCTTTAGCAAGTTATTGCTAAACCAAGTTCCTGTGTCCTCACAGACCACCTATGCGTAGCCAGGTCTACCATCCGGTAGCGTGTCTGTGAGGACACAGACACAGGAAATCGCCTATATGTCTCCTTAGGACACTGAACGCTAACTCGTTCACTGACCAAGCGTTCTGCGGTTTCAGGAAGCCATAGACCCAGGCCAACCGGCCGAGCCCTGGCTACTTCAGCGACGCAGCAAACGGAGCCCATATCCGCGATCGGGAACCCCCTTGTGCCAACGACGTTATACTTTATAACTATTGTATACTGCATACGCCATCAACCGAGACGCAGTCAATAGCAATGCGTACTCTTTCGCTACTACTATGAAACTTTTGGTCGTTGAAGACGAGGCTAAAACGCTACAGGCCATTCAGCAGGGACTGGAAGAAAGTCAGTTTGAGGTAGACATTGCCTACGATGGTCTGATTGCCTGGCGACTGGCATTGAAAAACAATTATGCCGCCATCATTACCGATCTGATCATACCGGGTTTGAACGGCTATGAACTCTGCCGTCAGCTACGGGCCAACGGCGTTACCACGCCAATTCTGATGTTGACGGCCCTGGGCGAAACCGAGGATAAAATTCTGGGGTTCGATGCCGGTGCCGATCAGTATCTGACCAAACCCTTTCAGTTTGCCGAACTGCTGGCTCGGGTCCGTTCGCTGACAAAACGAAGTACGCAGGTAGCCATGACCGCTCAGACCTTACGGTATGGTGGTGTGGAGATGAATCTGGATGCGAAAACCGTCACGCGCGACAATCAGCCTATCGAGCTGACGGCCCGCGAGTTTGCCCTGCTCGAATTTTTGATGCGAAATCAGGGACGGGTGTTGTCGAAGCCAGAAATCGCCGAACACGTCTGGGATCAGAATTTCGATTCCGGTACAAACGTCGTGGAAGTGTATATCAATTATCTCCGCAAGAAAATCGACCGGAACAGCCCTCAGAAACTCATTCATACCCAGTTTGGTATGGGGTACGTGTTTAAAGCAGAATGACCATTCGCCAACGACTTACCTTTCGGTTTACCGGTCTGGTATCCAGCATTCTGCTGCTGGCGTTTGTGAGCATCTATACATTCTGCTGGTATTTTATCTCTTCGGATTTTTACCGTCGGCTCGATCAGCGCGTCAGTATGGTTGGCGACATACTGGTCCGCCACGGCCTGCATAAATCGCTTATTCAACAGGTAAGTCACAGTGGGAAAGGGCAGCGACCGAACCAGAAACTTATCATTTTTGACAACCAGAACCGGGTCGTTCTGGAAACGAACAAGGGCCTATCCCTGATCATTCCAGAATCGGTAATCACTACACTCCGACAAGATGAACGGGTCGATTTTCGGCAGGAGGGCTACTATCTGTCTGGCAGCCGCTTTACAACAGCTGCCAGACAGCTGATTGTCGTTGCGAGCGATGAAAACACCTACGGCGACGCGTTTTTACGACGGCTCCTGTGGGCCTTGCTGGGGCTTCTGTTGCTGATAGTTGGCATGACGGCCTTTTCGGGCTGGTTTTTCGCAGGCGACTCCCTGCGACCCATGCAGCAGATCAATCAGGTTGTCAACGCCATTTTCCCACATAATCAGGACGAGCGCTTACGCATCAACGAAGAGGACGATGAAATCAACCGGCTATCCAGAACGATTAATCGGCTGTTGGACCGGGTAGGCGAATCGTTTCAGCTACAGCGGTTGTTTGTCGCCAATGTATCACACGAGCTGAAAAATCCGCTTACCCAGATCAGTTCGCAACTGGAAGTCAGTCTCCTCAATCAGCGCGATTCGGACAGCTACCGACGCACCATTCGCTCAGTACTCGAAGACGTCGGCAAACTAGCAACACTGACGCATGAGCTGCTCCAACTCTCGAAAATTAATCAGGACGTAGCATCCGACCTGTTAACCGATACAGTGCGTATCGACGAGCTCGTTTGGGACGTTCGCGATCAGGTAATGGGCCTGAATCCACACTATGTAGTCAGCGTCGAACTGGGTGTTTTACCCGACGAGGCTGACCAACTAACGATTCAGGGCAATAAACCGCTTCTGGAAACCGCGCTGAAAAACCTGACGGAGAACGCCTGCAAATTTTCGGATGATGGACGGGCATTGCTACGCATGCAGTTAGGGCAGGCTTTGACGCGTATTCAGATTGAGAATGCAGGGCAACCGATTGCTGCCGATGACCTTCCATATATCTTCGAACCCTTTTACCGCAGCCGTCGAACAACGGAGGTACGCGGATACGGTGTCGGCCTATCGCTCGTCAGGCGCATCGTTCAGTTGCATGGTGGCCAAATCGGCGTTATGTCGACAATCAATCAGCCCACAATTTTTACCATTGACTTACCACGTTCGTAGCTGTTTTCTAAGCAGACTTTAAGGAGTTCTTCAGCGAATCTTAAGCCGTTCATGGCACTTTTGCTTCAGCACGTAGCCCGCAAAACGCCATGTTTCACCCACCATTTTTTCCCGGTAATACCACTTCAGCGACTAATCAGGCCCACACCCGGAAACGTCTCAGCGAAGACCCGCCCCGAAAGCCGGATTGGCTGCTCATCTTCATGAGCGTTTTGTTCCTGCTAACCCTGCTGTTGCTCTGGCTTGTCGATATTCCGCAGACAATACAGTAAGCCGCGCCCGCCGGTAGTAATCGGGCAGCACATGCGTCGACAATAGCTTTATTTAAACGTACCCAGCAGCGTAAAGCCACCCATACCAAATCGGCTGTAGGGAAGCATCTGCCAGGAAATTTTGCGGGGCAGCGCCCGATTATAGAGCTGAACGGCCCGGTGAAGATGATCACCCGTATTCGGCGTAGCATACCAGAGTATCGTGCCGATCAGCACAGATGTCAGACCACCGTAGAGTAAGCCTTTCCCCGTCGGCATGTCAACGGAAGTTGGGATGGGCGGTTGCGTGGCAAAACTGGTTGTCGATGTCTGGTTTGGGTTCGGCACCTGCACGGAAAGCGGTGGAGAATCGCCAGTGGCTTTGATCGACGGGTCGGTCGCACACGTCCAGCGCGTAACCCCGGACGCATCGGTCGACCCAGTCCATATGGAACACGTTTTGGCAATTGTTGCCGGAGCCGGGGTGGTGATGATCTGCGCGGGCGTGGCGTACCAGGCCTGCCGTTTTGCGTTCAGCGCCTGCTGATAATCCCGCGCCTGAATACCCCCGGCGATCATAGCAATCAGGCCTCCTACCGTGAAAATACCAGCGAACACATGCACGGTCGACCGGCTTTCGACTGCACTAGCATACAGTTGATATTCCCGATTGACGTCCGGATCATTGAGTGCCCGCATTCGGGGCCACAGCTCCTGCGCCGGATTCTGGACGTCGACACCATCGTACGAATAGATACGGGCTAAACTGGTTGTTACATACGAGCGGTTGCCGTAAGTGTATGGGTACTCCCGAATCTCAATTGGTTTTAGCGTATCAGCCTGAGGTTTGGGTAGTGCCAGCCCCGGAATAACCGTTTCTGATTGTGCCCAGCCTGCCAGCGGGCAGAAAAGGAGTAGTGCCAGAAGTTGCTTCATGATCGTATCGTTGCGCGTGTAGCGGTTGCGTTGATAGACGCAGCAACGTACTAAAAAATACAATCGGCGGTCAGCTAATTTACTTAGCGAATTTGCCCAGCTTTTTTCAGCCAGTCGACGATACGCGGCACGGGGAGCGCATCGATCTGATGCCCCTGATCGCCCACGGTCGTTTTGGCGGCAAACAGTGAATTAATGATCGCTTCTTCGGTGGCTTCAATAGCAGCCATGAACAGCGCCGACGTGTTGTCATTCCGCAACAGCGCCACCGTGTCGAGCGCCGTTTTGCTGTCGTGTGGGATTTGGTATGCCGTAGAGACCGCGATTACATAGTCGCCACTGCCGTTCGATGCGATACCGCCGGTTTTAGCAAGGCCCATAAACGCTCGTTTGGCCAGTCGTTTCAAGTTGCGGGCATACAGCGGTGCATCCGTCAGCACGACCATCATGCACGAACCATCCAGATTTTCTTTGAATGAATACTTACCCAACTCCACCCCGACGGGCATACTGGCAATCTGCAACACACCGCCGAAATTGCTTTGCACCAGCACACCTACGGTATAGCCCCCGAGCGATGCCGGCAGCTTTCGCGACGATGTACCGATACCACCCTTAAATCCGAAACAGACGGTGCCGGTACCAGCACCTACATTCCCCTCCGCTACCGGCCCAGTTCTGGCTTCCTGAATTGTAGTCAGTACATGCTGCTTTGTCACATGCCGCCCCCGAATGTCATTGAGAAAACCGTCGTTTGTCTCGCCGACAACCGGATTGACCGACCGCACTTGGTCGTTCCCCGGCTGCCTGAGCGTATAGTCGATGATGGCATCGCTGGCCGTGGGCACCGACAATGTGTTAGTCAACACAATAGGTGTTTCCAGCGTACCCAATTCCTCGACCTGACTGTAGCCAGCCAGTTTGCCGAATCCATTGCCGATGTAGATGGCAGCCGGACTTTTCTGTTGAAACAGATTGCCCGTATGCGGCAAAATGGCCGTCACCCCTGTCTGGATAGCTGTCCCCTGCTGAAGGGTCACCTGCCCGACGCGAACGCCCGCCACATCGGTAATGGCGTTGAGCGGTCCGGTCGGAAGCACGCCAAACCGAATACCGTACTCACGCGGCCGCTTCACCGACTGCGCCAGGACGGGCATTGTCAGGATACTGATAAAGCTGGTAACGAACAGGACACGAAAGATAACCGCCATAAATAAGATCCAATCAGGTGAGCGAATCGGCGAAAATAAGGAATTGGCCCGCATCGGCCGTTCGATTCCCTCACCTCACTCAACATTACAGGCCACAGGGTGTTTAACCGTTGATAACCCGGCTACTTAACACCGCATTACCGCTTAAAATCATGGCTTCTGATCAATCCTCAATTGAGCAACTTAGTGTAAATACCATTCGGCTGCTGTCGGTCGACGCCGTCGAGAAGGCCAACTCAGGGCACCCCGGCCTGCCGCTGGGTGCAGCCCCTATGGCGTATGTCCTCTGGTCACGTTTCTTACGTTTCAACCCGCAGGACCCACACTGGCCTGACCGCGACCGCTTTGTCCTGTCGGCGGGTCACGGTTCAGCGTTGCTCTACAGCATGTTACACCTGTACGGCTACGACCTATCACTCGACGACTTGAAAGCCTTCCGGCAACTGCATTCTAAAACGCCGGGCCACCCCGAGTCGAACCTGACGGCGGGTGTTGAAGTAACGACTGGCCCGCTCGGGCAGGGATTTGCCAACGCCGTCGGTATGGCGATGACCGAGCGGTTTCTGGCGGCCAACTATAATAAGGAAAGCCACACCATCGTCGACCACTACACCTATTCGCTGGTCAGCGACGGTGACCTGATGGAAGGGATGACAGCCGAGGCTGCTTCGCTGGCCGGTCACCTGAAGCTGGGCAAGCTGATCCTGCTGTACGACGACAACCACATCTCGCTCGATGGGCCGACGAGCCTGGCGTTCACCGAAGACCGGATGAAGCGATTCGACGCCTACGGCTGGCACACACAGCAGGTCGAAGACGGCAACGACCTGGATGCGATCGAACAGGCGATCAAAGCCGCGCAGGCTGACACCGAACGTCCGTCGATCATTGCGGTTCGGACGATCATTGGTTACGGTAGTCCACTGGAGGGTACCAACAAAGTACATGGCAGCCCACTCGGCGAAGAAAACACCCGGAAAGTTAAAGAGTACTTCGGCTTCGATCCCAACAAAACGTTTGTCGTTCCCGACGGTGTGAAAGAACATCTGGCTGAACCCGGCAAAAAAGGCGCGGAGTTGCAAGCCGACTGGAAAGAGCGTTTCGACGCTTTCAAAGGTAACTTTGCCAACGAAGCAACGCTATTCGACCTGTCATTCGCCGGGGAGCTACCCGATGGCTGGGATACGAACCTGCCTCAGTTTGGTGCCGACGAGAAGCCAATGGCAACCCGGCAGGCATCAGGCAAAGTACTGGATGCCCTAAAAGAAGCGGTCCCCTACCTGTTCGGTGGATCGGCTGATTTAGCGTCGTCCAACGAAATGCCCAAGAATGGAGATGCCAGCTTCCAACCGGGTCACTACGAGAACTCGAATGTCTGGTTCGGCGTGCGCGAACACGCGATGGGCGGTGCGCTGAATGGTATGTCGCAACACGGTGGCGTCCATCCCTATGGTGGTACATTCCTGAACTTCTCCGACTACATGCGCGGAGCTATCCGCCTGACGGCCCTGGCTGAATCGCGAGTAACGTTTGTCTTCACGCACGATAGCATTGCGGTTGGCGAAGATGGTCCGACGCACGAGCCGGTCGAACAGATCGTATCGCTGCGCACGATCCCGAACATTGTCGTTATCCGCCCCGCCGATGCCAACGAAACGGCCTGGGCGTGGCGCGTGGCCATGACAACACCCAAATCGCCCGTCGTCTTGATTCTATCGCGGCAAAAGCTGCCCGTTCTCGATCAGGAAAAATATGGCTCGGCCCAAAACGTCGAGAAGGGAGCCTACATTTTGAGCGAAGCCGACGGCGGTAAACCCGAACTGATTCTGATCGGTACTGGGTCGGAAGTATCGCTGGTAATGAAGGCGCAGGAAGCACTGCAAAAAGAAGGAATTCCGACACGTGTCGTTAGCATGCCGTCGTGGGAACTGTTCGAGCAGCAAGACCAGGCGTATCACCACGAAGTGCTGCCCCCAACCGTTCGGAAACGGCTTGCCGTCGAAGCGGGCTCGCCCATTGGCTGGCACAAATACGTTACCGACGAAGGCACGACGATCAGCATGAACCGCTTCGGTCTATCAGGCTCCGGCGACGACGTATTGGCTTATTTCGGCTTTACAGTCGATAACGTAGTCAAAACGGCCAAGGCCGTGCTGGCGGGCGAGCCGGACGGTATCGAAAAGAAAGAAATTCTGTCGTAACAGGATTGTAGAAGGCAAAAGGACCCGGACTTACATCCGGGTCCTTTTGTTTCTGTTGTCAGCGTATCTCTACCTCATCGACACCCAGTTGGGCTGGCTTGCCGGGGTTTCGCATGTCGGCCGGAACTGTACCGATTGACCGGGCAACGATCCGAACGTACCGGGCCGATGTTTGCGCAAAATCGATCGGGAGCCGGACGATGGTACGCTTACCGTTTTCCAGCGCATTCGTTTTCACCGTACCCGCCGGGCGATAGGTCTGCCCATCATCCGATACCGACACCTCGATTTGCTTCGGCAGGCATATGTTCTTGGCCGTATACTTCAGGAACCCAACCCGTACGCTTTGTACCGGCTGCGACTGCCCCAAATCGACTGTTAGGCCGAAATCACCCGCGAATGATACAATTCCCGCTACTTCGTAACCACCCATACCAACGGTGTTTCCATCCGTCATCAGGGTAAGGTTTTTGTCGGATCGCCCCGTTGTAGCCGGATATTGAAGTGTATAGGGCTTACCGGTTGCTTTCGAAACGATAAATTCTTTCTGCACTTTGGCCAGTTGACCAAGGGGTGTTCTTCCGGCAAAAGCAGCCGTTCGCACAGTCGCTGTTTGTGCCAGCAATACGGAATCTTTTAATACGGGTGATTCGGCCGATGGAATACTACCGTCGATCGTGTAGTGAATATCGGTTACGTTTGCCATCCGTTTATCGGGTTTGATCGACACAGCAACGCGCCCATCAGCCGTCGCCCGGCTAACCGGTACCGCGTCGTATACCGTCCGGGCAAAGTTTACTTTAACCGCCGACAACCGCGCGAACAGACTGGGAATACGTCGACTAAAATCGGCGTAATTCTTGCCTTCCAGTGGGCTCCAGGCCACTTCAGCCAACGCAGCCGCCCGGGGCCAGATCATGTACTGCAACTGATCGACGTCCGGAATATATTCAGCCCACACATTCCCCTGTACGCCCAGAATATGTCTTGCCTCTTCGGACGACAGTTCAGTCGGCGTGGGGTTGTATGAATACACCTGCGATAACGGCAGATTGCCACCAAACGCCGTCGGCTCCTGCGCAGGATCACCCTGGTAATGGTCGAAATAGCAAAAACTGCCGGGCGTCATCACAACGTCATGCTGCTGACGGGCCGCTTCAATACCACCTTTCACCCCCCGCCAGCTCATCACTGTGGCATTAGGCGACAAACCCCCTTCCAGAATTTCGTCCCATCCGATAATCCGTCGCCCCTTTGCTGTCACGAACTTGTCGATGCGCCGGATGAAATAGCTTTGCAGTTCATTTTCGTTTTTCAGCTTTTCGCGCTTCATCAGCTGCTGACAGAACGCGCTGTTCTTCCACGAGACTTTCGGACATTCGTCCCCGCCAATATGAATGTATTTGCTGGGAAATAAGCCAATCACTTCGGTCAGTACGTCCTGCAGAAAAGAGAACGTTTTCTCGGTCGGGCAGAACACCTCGTCGAATACGCCCCATTTCGTAGCGGCACTATACGGGCCGGGTGCGCAGGCTAATTCTGGATAGGCCGATAAGGCCGCCAAGGCATGCCCCGGCATCTCAATCTCCGGCACGACCGTCACGAACCGCGCTGCCGCATACCGCACCACCTCCCGTACCTCATCCTGCGTGTAAAAACCACCGTATGGCTTGCCGTCAAATACCTGCGGGTCGAACTCATCGTAATGACCGACCAGCGTTTCCCGGCGGTTTGCACCCACCTGCGTCAGTTTCGGGTATTTCTTGATTTCAATGCGCCAGCCCTGATCGTCGGTTAAATGCCAGTGAAAGGTGTTGATCTTGTGCAGCGACATCAGATCGATGTACTGCTTGATAAACGAGACCGGAAAAAAATGACGGCTCACATCGAGATGCAGTCCGCGATATACGTAGCGAGGGCGGTCTTCGATTCGGCAGGCTGGTATCGCCAGATTTGTCAGCCCACTGTCGGGTAGCTGACGAGTTGGGGCCAGTGTTGCCGGCGGTAACAACTGACGCAGTGTCTGCATACCGTAGAAAAAGCCACTCGCACGGGTCGCTTCTACGGTCACCAGCTTATCGGTGATATCGATGCGGTAGCCTTCCGTACCCAAAGCCGTATCGCGGGCCGGAATAAACTGAATGATGTTGCCGGGAACAGCCATGCGATTGCTCAGACGTACCGTCAGTGGAACGCCCGTTGCCCGGTTGAGCTGCCGGGCGAACGTATCGGCAACGGCCTTCAGGTCAGCCTGTCCGGGCGGCACGAGTAAGGTCGTTGTCCGGCTGAGGATAAATTGACCGGCGCGCGGATCGAGTTTGGCCGGGCGGGGAATAATGGTGTAGCGATCGAGTGTCTGACTGAATCCGGTATGGACCAGCAGCAGAGTAAGCGCACTCAGCAACCAATAGCGGGCAAGCATGAAGAAAGCGTTCAGGTGATGCTGACAAAAGTACGTCGATTTCAGCTTGCACTTGTTGCCAATCCATGCAACTGATCGATTACGCCGTGAATGACAACTCATCGCCTGTAGCGAATGGTATAAAGGATAGTTATATCATCCGAATTTTATTTTATCGTGATATATCGTGGCAGGAATATTGTTTTACCGAAAAGCAACATACCTTCCCAGACCAGTTACTTAGCGCATTGGCTGGCGAATAAATCTACACCACTCCCAACCAGCATTTTATGGGTCTCTCTCTAGCCAGTCTCACCGTTGTTGGTGTACTTATTTTAGGTAATCTTTCTGCATCAGGCCAGCAAATGCCGTCGGCACTAGCCATGTCATCGACCGAGCCAGTCAGAGCGACACGATTAACCGACAGCACCGCATCGACAGCGAAGCCGACTACTCAGCTTCTTAAAACGCGTTGCCTGGATACAGGCTTGCTACGTCTTGGCTCTTACTGTACCTTTCAGGTTACGGAATCCGTTACACTGGGGAATCGAACGTTTGCCGTCGGCGACCGGATTCACGCTCATGTTGAATACGTGAAAGGCGTGGCTGGGCGCGTCTTTATGCGCACCGATCAGGTCGTTTGCGCAAAGACCCAACAAGCTACAGCCCTGTCGATGGTTGCCGTCGAGCAGCCCAATCAGCCGGGTGTCGACATTCCCCACATGCTCGACGGCTGGAAACTAAGCTGGGAACAACACTAGGCCAGCACTTTAGGGCCTTCCTGGTTAATCTCGGAAACATATGCTTCACTGGTGATGCCGACAGCCAGAAAGGCTTGTTGCATGGCAGCGCCTATCTGCTCGGCAGTATCGACATCCCGGCTCAACGCAAACATCGACGGGCCTGAGCCGGAAATACTGCACCCCAGCGCACCAGCATCCAGTGCAGCCTGCTTCACTTCGTTGAATTCGGGAATCAGAATCGACCGGACGGGCTCGATAATAACGTCGACTAATGAGCGGCTGATGAGGTCGTAGTCAGGCGTCATCAATCCGGCAATCAGGCCCGCCACATTCCCCATCTGCGTGATGGTATTTTTCAGCGATACTTCGTTTTTCAGGATAAACCGGGCATCTTTCGTATTTACCTCGATATCGGGGTGAACAAGCGTGCAGAACAGCGAAGCCGGTGTTTGAATCCTGACCACGTCGAGTGGATTATAGCTGCGCACCACCACGAAGCCACCCAGCAGCGACGGGCCGACGTTGTCAGCATGAGCCGATCCGCAGGCAACTCGTTCTCCTTCCATCGCAAACGGCAGCAATTGCAGGGGTGTCAGTGGACGGCCAAGCAATTCATTGACCGCGTACACCCCCGCAACGGCGCTTGCTGCGCTCGATCCCAGTCCGCTGCCCAGCGGCATCTGTTTGTTGAGCACCATCTCGATACCGAGATCTGGCTGCCCGATATGCTTCAGGTACGTTTGAATCGAGATTCCAGCCGTGTTGCGGCTCGCTTCGCGGGGCAGCCGCCCCTCGTCGCCAATAATATCGGTGATGCGAACGCCAGGCGTTTCACTACGCGTCAGAATAACCTCATCACCGGGACTCGCCACGGCGAAGCCAAAAATATCGAATCCGCAAGCCACATTGGCGACGGTGGCAGGGGCAAATACGCGAATGGATTCCACAATAAATCAGAAAAGCAACGCCGGCAACCGGGTTGCTGCAAGTTTAGCAATTTAGGGTCTGAAAACCAATCGGGCGGCAACCACAGCCCCACCCGTGTTCGGTGCGTCCCTCAGCCCGACCGAAACGGTATTTATACTTAGCTGATAAGGAGCCGTTTGATTGCTGTATTATTTTCCCAAACCGCTGTATTTACCAATGATTATGGGGTAAACTAGGCAGGTTTGCAATTTTTCAGCAAAATTGCCACGCCAATCGCTTACCGGCTAACTGCTGGAAGACGAAGTCGCCTGTTCTGCTTCGTCGCTCCACGAATTTCGTTTACTAACCGATGAAGGACTACATCCGCCCAATCAAACGCCTGCTCGTTGTCAACCGGGGTGAAATCGCCATCCGCATCATGCGGGCCGCTACCGAGCTTGGTATCACCACCGTAGCCGTTTATACCTACGAAGATCGCTACTCGCTCCACCGCTATAAGGCCGATGAAGCGTACAAAATTGGTCGCGACGAAGACCCGCTGAAACCGTACCTCGACGTAGAAGGAATCATTCTGCTGGCCAAACACCATCAGATCGACGCTATCCATCCTGGCTACGGCTTTCTGTCGGAGAACGTAAACCTGGCCCGACGGTGCCGGGAAGAGGGTATCATTTTCGTTGGCCCGTCGCCCGAAGCTATGGATGCCCTTGGCGACAAAGTACGCGCCAAAAACCTGGCTACGTCGGCGCAGGTACCGCTGATTCCTGATTCAAGGGAGCCGGACATGACCCCCGAGTTTGCCCTCAGTGAAGCTGAACGCATCGGTTTCCCGGTTATGGTCAAAGCAGCAGCCGGTGGCGGTGGTCGCGGTATGCGCGTAGTACGACAGGCCGAAGATTTCGAGAAAGCGTTCACCGAAGCCAAAAACGAAGCGCGTAACGCCTTCGGCGACGACACGATCTTCCTCGAAAAATTCATCGAAGATCCCAAGCATATTGAAGTACAGCTGCTGGGCGATCAGCACGGAAACATCGTTCACCTCTACGAACGCGACTGTTCGGTACAGCGCCGGTTCCAAAAAGTCGTCGAGGTAGCACCGTCGTTCGGGCTGCGGCAGGAAACCAAGCAGAAATTGTATGCCTATGCGCTGCAACTGGGTCGGGCGGTCAACTACTCCAATGCCGGAACGGTCGAATTTCTGGTCGACAGAAACGAGAATATCTACTTCATCGAAGTCAACCCACGAATTCAGGTTGAACACACGATCACAGAGGAAATAACGGGTATCGACATCGTCCGGACGCAGATTCTGATTGCCATGGGCTACCGGCTCAGCGACAATGGGATCTACATCACGCATCAGGACGAAGTACCGCTCAACGGCTTTGCTATCCAGTGTCGCATCACGACCGAAGACCCAGCCAATGGCTTCAAGCCCGACTTCGGAACGATTACCGCCTACCGCAACGCGGCCGGGTTCGGTATCCGGCTCGACGAGGGCAGCAGCTACGCGGGCATGAAAATCTCGCCCTATTTCGACTCTATGATCGTGAAGGTGTCGGCGCGGGGACGAACGCTGAAAGGGGCAACCCAACGGCTGACGCGGGCCCTGCTCGAATTCCGTATCCGGGGGGTGAAGACCAATATCGGCTTCCTGCTGAACGTGATCAGTCACCCTATTTTCCAGCGGGGCGAAGCGCGTGTATCGTTCATTGAAACACATCCCGAACTGTTCAATTTCCGTAAGCCACAGGACCGGTCGACGCGGGCACTCAACTACCTTGCCGATGTTATCGTCAACGGTAACCCGGAGGTAAAGAAGAAAGACGACAGTAAAATTTTCCGTACGCCCGTCGTTCCGTTCTCCGATCTATACAGCACCTACCCGGCCGGCAACCGCGACCGGCTGAAAGAGCTGGGTCGCGACGGCTTCGTACAGTGGGTAAAAGATCAGAAGAGCGTACTTTATACCGACACCACCTTCCGCGACGGTCACCAATCGCTGCTGGCGACGCGCGTCCGAACGCAAGACTTGCAGAAGGTCGCAGCCGGCTTTGCCAAAGCACATCCCGAACTGTTCTCCATGGAAGTCTGGGGTGGCGCTACCTTCGACGTAGCCATGCGTTTCCTCTACGAAAGTCCGTGGAAACGATTGGAAGCCCTGCGCGAAGCGATGCCCAACATGCTGCTGCAGATGCTGTTCCGGGGTTCCAACGCCGTAGGCTACTCAGCTTATCCCGATAACCTGATCGAAAAGTTTGTCGAGAAGTCTTGGGAAACGGGTATTGACGTGTTCCGCATTTTCGACTCGCTCAACTGGGTCGAAGCGATGAAAGTGAGCATGAAGGCCGTACGAGAGCGCACCGATGCACTTTGCGAAGCTGCCATCTGCTATACTGGCGACATGCTGGACCCGGCCAAAAATCAGAAATACAATCTCCAGTACTACCTAGACATGGCCCGGCAACTGGAAGATGAGGGGGCGCATCTGCTATGTATCAAAGACATGGCCGGGCTCCTGAAACCGTTAGCAGCAGACGTACTGGTACGCGAACTGAAACAGGCAGTCGACATTCCGATTCACCTGCACACCCACGATACGGCAGGCATTCAGGCGGCTACCTACCTGAATGCCATCGACGCCAACGTCGACATCGTCGACTGTGCATTGGGTGCCCTATCGGGCTTGACCTCGCAGCCAAACTTTAACTCGATAGTGGCGATGATGGAAACGCACGAGCGCAACTGTCCCATGAATCTGGCGTCGCTCAATGCGTACTCTAATTATTGGGAAGACGTTCGCGAATATTACTATCCCTTTGAGTCGGGTATGAAAGCGGGCAGCGCGGAAGTTTATGAGAATGAAATTCCGGGCGGTCAATATTCCAACCTGAAGCCACAGGCAATCGCCACCGGCCTGGGCGATAAGTTCGAGACACTCAAGAAGAACTACGTCATTGCCAATCAGTTGTTCGGCGATATCGTTAAAGTAACGCCCTCCTCGAAAGTGGTGGGCGACATGGCGATTTTCATGACCGCTAACAACCTGACTGCTGACGATGTCGTCAACCGGGGTGAATCGCTGGCGTTTCCGGAATCAGTACGGGGCTTCTTCAAGGGCGAGTTAGGGCATCCGGTGGGTGGTTTCCCAAAAAACGTACAGGAAGCTGTGTTGAAAGGTGAACAGCCTATCACCGGTCGCCCAAACGAGCATCTCAAGCCCATCGACTTCGACGCTGACTTCAAAACATTCGAGGAGAAATACCCGCTCAACGCCGGTTTCGAAGATTACCTCTCCTACCAGATGTACCCGAAAGTATATGACGAATACTACAAAGCCAACGAGCAGTATGGCGATGTGAGCGTCATTCCAACCCCGGCATTCTTCTACGGTCTGAAGGAGAACGAGGAAATTCTGATCGAGATTGAGGAAGGCAAGAATATTCTGGTGCGTCTCCTGTTCAAATCGGAGCCTGACGAATATGGTATGCGGACGATTACCTTCGAACTAAACGGCCAAAGTCGGCAGGTGCAGGTACGCGACCGCGCGCTGAAAGTAGCCAAGCAACTGAACGCGAAAGCCAGCAAAGACGGCGACGTTGGTGCCCCTCTGCAGGGCCGCCTGACGCGAATTCTGGTGAAAGACGGCGACGAGGTGAAGAAGAACCAACCGCTCTTCGTAATCGAAGCCATGAAAATGGAAAGTATCGTATCGGCACCCAAAGCCGGTAAAGTATCGAAGATCGTTCTATCGGAAGGTACCGTTGTCGAACAGGACGACTGGGTCGTTGAACTGTCGTAAACCAACCGTTTTCTAACAAAGCGGCACAGCGTGCACGGCGGTAAAATGCTGTGTACGCTGTGCCGCTTTGTTGATTCTATTCTGTGTCTTCATAGACACTGGATAAACGGGATTGGCAAACGATCCGCAAAACAATCAGCGCCAGTAGGGCATTTCGGCCTCTGAGAGCAGTAACTTCCGATTCTTACCGTCCGCGTCGGCCGTGTACACATTCCGTTGACCGATGCCCGTGTTGTCGGTGTTGGTGAAGATCACGCTGGCACCAGTAGGCGAGTAGCGCGGGTCGAGATCGTTCGTGCCGGCGGTCTTGCCAGCCAGATTTTGCGCACTCGTAGTCACCTGGTGCTGCGAGAGATCAGCCACCGCGCCACTGGTCAGACTCAGCCCGTACAGCCGAGCGTCCAGCTGGCGGCCCTGCTCGTTCTGAAAATCCGTCGAGTCCGCCGAGAACAGCAGCTGCTG
>JAKONH010000595.1 GCA_022702045.1 Spirosomataceae bacterium | reverse complement strand
TTCGGGTACGCTGCGGTTGCTGCTCAGTCAAGGTGTCAGCGGGTGGCAGCTACTGACCGGTAAACTGCTGGGGCTGGTCGAGGTCGTGATGCGGCTCTACCTACCCGTTGTCATCCTGACGGTTGCTGGCTGGTTTCTGGTGCAGGACGGACCGATCCGGACGGACGACGTCATTCGGTTACTGCTGCTGGTACTGGCCTACGCAGCTTACCTGATTATCTGCTGTGGGGTAGCGGTGCTGGTATCAGCGCGGAGCAGGTCGGCCCGAACAGCATTGATTGCGCTTATGGGCATCTGGCTGATGCTGGCGATTGTGTTGCCCCGCGCGGCTCAGGCGGTGGGGGCTTACCTTTATGAAATTCCGTCGAAAGCCCAGTTTTTTGCCAAAATTCAGGACGATGTGCTGAAAGAAGGCGATAGCCACGACCCCAGCGATCCGCATTACGCCAGGCTGAAAGACTCATTGCTAACGGCGTACCATGTCGATTCTGTGCAGCAACTACCGATCAATTACAGCGGTGTGGTGATGGCCGAGGGCGAGAAAATCAGCGCCCGTATCTATACCCACCATTTTGGCCGGTTGCAGGATGTGTACGCCCGGCAGAATCGCCTGTCGGAACTCGTGTCCTTCGCCGATCCCTTTCTGGCGATCCGGCAGCTATCGATGGCACTGTCTGGCACCGACTACACGACCTATGCCGATTTTCAGCAGCAGGCTGAGCGCTATCGGTACGACATGGCACAGCACCTCAACGCCTTGCAGATAAACCACATCGCCAATAAAAAGCCGGGGCCGAACGACAAACCAGCTGCCATCAGCCATGCCAACTGGGAATCCATGCCTGACTTTACCTATCAGCCGCTATCTGTTGGCGCTACGCTGGCATACTCGTGGCGGTCACTGTTGGCGTTGCTTTTCTGGCTCATAGGCTTGGGATTCGCGTTCCGCTGGGTAGCCCATACAGTAACTGTTGCATAAGATGATTCGATTAGCCTTGAAGAACTTCATCCGGTCAGGGGGCGTGCGCGTCGGGCTGGCGTTGCTGCTGGTGGCGGGAGTGATTAGCCTGTTGATCGGGCGGCAGTTTCTCGACCGACAAACGCAGGCCATCACCGACGTCCGGGCGAATCAGCGAACCGATTTTGCCCGGAACATTACCATTCATAAAGACGAACTGGGTCTGCTGCTCTATTATCTGAAGTTTTCGCTGGTCAACCAGGCACTGCCGCTGAGTGGTCTGTCGCTGGGGCAGCGCGACGTGAACCCGTCGATTCAGAGCGTTACGATCCGGGCGTTGGAAAGTCAGCGCTACGATGCCGATCTGGCCAATCCAGCTAATCTGCTGCTGGGGAATCTGGACTTTAGTTTTGTTCTGATCTACCTGTTTCCGCTGCTGCTGATCGCCTGCTGTTACAACCTGGTATCCGATGAGCGGGAGAGCGGTACGTGGAAACTGGTCGTCGTGCAGCAGCCCAACGTCATGCGGGTGATCTATCGGCTCTATGCCATCCGGGTTGGGGTGATTCTGGGCGTACTGGCCATGCTGGTTGCCGTGGCAATTCCGCTGTTGCGCTTACCGATCGACGCAACCCTGGCCAGTTTTGTGGGCATTTCGGTGCTGTACGTACTCTTCTGGGCGGCCGTCTGTTTCTGGGTGACATCGTTGCGGAAACGGTCGAGTGTCAACGCGCTGCTGCTGGTAACGGGCTGGCTCGGGTTGATTGTGTTGCTACCTACCCTGCTCAATACCTACCTCGTCACGCGTTACCCAACGCCGGAAGCCCTGGAAACGACGCTGGAGGCCCGGAAAGGCTACCACGAGAAATGGGATACTGACAAGCAGCAGACAATGCAGGCGTTCTTTGCGCATTACCCACAGTTTCGGTCGATCCCCCCGCCGAAACTAGCCTTCGACTGGCCGTGGTACTACGCCATGCAGCAACTGGGTGATGATGACGCGGGTAAAGCGGCAAACGCATTACGGACGAAAGTCGCGCAACGGGAAGCTGTCAGCCAGCAGCTGGCCCGGTTCATTCCCCCGCTGCATACGCAATTGCAACTGAATGAACTGGCCGGGTCAGGACTGGGCAATCAACTCCGGTTTCAGGAAGCGACAGGTCGTTTTCACGAAAACCTGCGCCTGCATTTCTACGACCGAATGTTCCGCGACGTACCCGTCAAGTCCGAAAAGTGGAACCGTTTCAACGTGCAGACGTTTCACGACGATGCTCCCATTGACGCGCTGACCGGTTTGCTACCCCTGTTACTGCTTACGCTCGTGTTCGTCGGACTGGGCTGGCTTAACTTCCGCAAAACGGCTACTATGGCGTAAGAATAGCCGTATAAATAGCGAAACTGATATGCTACAAGCAATAAACCTGACCAAGCAGTACGCGCCCGACGCGCCCCCCGCTCTCAAAGGGCTGAACCTGACCGTAGCACCCGGCGAAATTTTCTGCCTGCTGGGTCAGAACGGGGCTGGCAAAACAACGACGATCAACCTGTTTCTAGGTTTTCTGCAACCCACGTCGGGGCAGGCCCTCATCAATGGGTTGAGCGTTACCGATCATGCGCAGGAAACAAAGCGATACCTGGCTTACCTCCCCGAAACAGTGCTGTTGTATCCGAACCTGAGCGGGCTGGAGAACCTGGATTTCTTTGCGTCACTGGCCGGCTTTGCGCTGTTGACTGACGAACTGCGGAGCCTGTTGCTACGGGCTGGTTTGCAGGCCGACGCGCACATGCGATCGCTGGGTGGCTATTCGAAAGGGATGCGCCAGAAAGTGGGCATTGCCATTGCACTTGCCAAGCAGGCGAAGGTGCTGCTGCTCGACGAACCGACCAGCGGTCTCGACCCCAAGGCCAGTAATGAATTTTCGGAACTGCTTACCCAACTCAGCGCCGACGGGACGGCTATCCTGATGGCCACGCACGACATTTTTCGCTCCAAAGAGGTTGGCACGCACATCGGTATCATGCGAGCGGGGCACCTTGTCGAAACGCTGCCAGCCGCCGACCTGACCGCCAACGAACTCGAGGCAATCTACTTGCAAACTGTTTGATACGGCTGTGTCATGACAGCTTTGTTTACTGCTTTGGCTCTACCCAAACGGTCTTCGGCCTGGGTTTACCTTCGGCAACGAACAAAAAAAGAGACTCAGCTTCTTCCTTCAAGTATCGCTCGTATTCCTTATGCGTCATCAAATCAAACGGATATAGATACCCTTGCGGCTGCCGGGCATTTTTGTGCACGTAACTACCAGAAAAAAAAGCAATATCACTGGGTTTGTACTTATTGAGATCGCTGTTTTTGATGGGTTTGTTGTCCAGCCAGATGCCAAACCGCTTTGGGTTTTTCCAGTCTTCGAACTGTTCGTCTGTCGGCGTTCTGGTGGCCTGAGGTGGAATGAAAACTACCTTTTTCTTCGCTGCTTCTGACAAATCCGAAAATTGCTTCATGATCTGTTTCCTGGGGAGGTTTCCGTTATTCTTGGTCCATGTCATGACCAGTTTATCGCCGTAGCGTTGTTCCAGCGTCATCGAATCGGACGGCGCTCTTGCCTGCTTGGCCGTACCAGTCGCTTTGCCGGAAGCGGACTTCATTACCTGAGCAACCGATTGTAAGCCAGCCGTTAGTGTAAGTAGCGAAAACAGGGTGGCGGCTGCACCAACGGTAAAACCAGCTCGCAGGGGAGACGTGCATGTAGTCATCATAATCAAGCGTTGTTTAGCGGTTTGAAATGAGAAAGCACTGGTTAGAAAGACGGTTCTCGTAGGCGTCAGCTTGCTTAGCAGCAATTGCTGATACCGGACAACATTCTGATGCCGGGTGTTGACCGACTGATCGGCCAGAAACTTGTGGTTGAGTCGTATTGCCCGGCGTACGAAAAGACAGCAAAGCCGCATCACTGCTCAGATGATGCGGCTTTAGCAGCGCGTTGTGATTATTACTTTTTACCCGCTCTGTGGTCGGCCATCATTTTTTTGTGGTCTTTCACCATCTGCGCTTCCTCATCAGCCATGCGTTTGTCTTGCTGCATCATCTGATCGTCTTCGGCTTTCATCTTCTCGTGGTCTTTCGCCATCTGCTCGTCCGACACATCGCCCTTCTCGTGTCTGGCTTCCAGTTCGGCATGTTGCTTCATTGTCTTTTCATGGCGGGCCACGACCTGTGCATGCTCAGCCAGCAACTTCTCATGGTTGGCTTCCAGCGTTTTGTGATCAATGAAAGCTTCCGGCAGCGAGTCGTGGGTGGCCTTTAGCTTCTTGTGCTCGGCTTCCATGTTGTGGTGCATGGCTTCCAGTTTCTCGTGATTAGCCTCCAGCGTGGCATGCTCGGCCACAAGTTCCTGATGCGCTTGGGCATTTTTGGTATCCGATTTACAGGACGATATAAGCAGGGCGCCGGTCAGCAGTGCAACCGGGATCCGTACAAACATTGGGTTCATGAGCCACTTACGGGATTGGTACAAACAAAAGTAGCGTCATTATTGCAACATTGTTGCAATAATGACGCTACGCTTAGTATTAATTTTTCCTGAAAATCAACCGTCTCTACTGTGGCCGCAGTCCCCGCTTGGTCGCCCGGTAGAGGGCTTCAGCGACATAGGTACGGGTATTCAGTGAGCTGATCAGGTTGTTGTTGCGGGTCGGGTAAACGCGGTTCGACAAGAACACATACGACAGGTTGTAATCCGGCTCAACCCAAATGAAGGTGCCGGTGAAACCGGAATGGCCGAAACTGTTTTTCGAGGCCGAGCGGGGTGCGTTACCAGTGTACGTAAAGGACGGTTTCTCGAAGCCAATGCCGCGCCGGTTGCCCTGTTCAGGAAACTGGTACCGGGTGAATTCATTCAGCGTTTTTTTGGTGATGTACTGCTTGCCCGCGTAGGTGCCTCCACGTCGATACAATTCGATCAGCTTCATCAGGTCGTTGGCTGTTCCGAACAGGCCCGCATGACCTGATAAGCCGTCGAGCATGGCAGCTCCTTCGTCGTGAACGCGGCCCCAGATCAGCGTTTTCCGAAACAGCGAATCGTATTCGGTCGGAACAATGCGATCCCGTGAGTAGAAGCGCATGGGGTTGTACGTCAGCGTATAAGCGCCGAGCGGCTGATAGATGTTCTGTTTCAGGTAGTCCTCAAACGGCGTTTTCGTCAGGCGCTTTACGATCTGTGGGTAGAGGTAAAACGACAGATCGGAATACACGTACTCTTTCTTGGCGTTAAGTGGTGAATCGCGGATCTGCTCGAAAATCGTCTGCGGGTAGTTCTTGAACTCGAACAGACTGTCGGTTACGACGATTGGATAGCGGTTCGATTTCTCGTCCTGAAACGTCTTCGGCTTCCATGTGCCGTCAGGGTTTTTGGTCGACTGCCAGAATGGAATCCACGCTTTCAGTCGGGCCTGATGCGTCAGTACGTCGCGCCAGACAAGGTCCGCTTTGTTCGACTTTTTATAGCTCGGCAGGTAGTCGGCCATCTTACCGTCGAGGTTGAACTTACCTGCGTCGACCAGTTGCATGAGTGCGGGGGTAGACGTACTAACCTTTGTTACCGACGCCAGATCGAAAAGGTCGTCTACTTTGTCGGGAGCCGGGTCGCCACCGAGCGAAGCATCGTAGACGTGCGTGCCGTAAGCTTTCTGGAAAATGACCTTGCCATCTTTCGCCATTTCGACCACGCAGCCGGGGAACGCCCGCTTTTCCAGCCCGACATTGACCAATGAGTCGACTTGTTGCGTCAGGTAAGTACCGTCGATACCAACTTCTTCGGGAATAGTGTATTTGATGCGGTTCAGCGACGGAACGCTCAGGCCATCACCCGCCCGAAACCGCTGATTGACCGTGACAGGTAACCGACCCTCCGAGCCGATTGCACCGAAAATTAGTTGCGCAGCCAGTTCTTCGGTGTAATTGGTTAGTTGGTAGGGCATCACAATGGCCTGCGCCTGTTCGATAGAGCGGCTCGAAGCGGTATCGTTCGGCATGGTCAGTTTGTCGAGCGAATAGACGTTGCCGAAGACCGTAACGACGGCTTTCCCTGTCGCCACCAGTTCGCTGACCAGCGCAGCCGTGCGGGCCTGCATGCCGTAGCGGGGTGGGCGGATGTTGCTAAGGTGTACGTCGACAAGAAGCAGGTTGTAAGTTTTCAGCGAATCACGCAGGGTGTTCAGCAGCGAGTCGGGTGTTTGCGAGGTCATCGTAAACGAGTCGACTTTGGTATAATTGGCCGCCATTTTCTGGAAGGCTGTAACCGCGTTACTTTCAACGGCGACCGAGGCAATGCGCAACGTGTCGAGCCGTTGCAGGGGTAGAATACTGCGGTCGTTTTTCAGTACAGTCAGGCTCTTCTCTGTCATCTGCCGGTTCAGCAGTTCCGAACTGGCTGGGTTCAGGTCTGGTACGAGATTGTCGAGTACGATGGGCTTGTATTTATCCAGACCGACCCAGGCTTTGGCGCGCAATACGTTCCGGCACCGCGTGTCGAGCGACTCCTGCGACAGCCGCCCACTGGCAATGCCGAGCCGAATCTGCTGAAGCGCGGCCGGTACGTCGTACGTAAACTCCAGTACGTCCATCCCCGCTTCCAGTCCCAGGGCGTCGGCCTGCCCGGCCGGGTAATATTTCGTGACGCCTTTCATGTTCATGGCGTCGGAAAAGATCAGCCCCTTAAAGCCGAGTTCGTCTTTCAGTAGATTGGTAACGATGGCGGGGGAGAGGGTAGACGGGCGGTTCCGGGTTGTGTCGAGGGCGGGAATGTTCAGGTGTGCGATCATCACACCTGATGCACCTGCCTGCATCAGCTGACGGAACGGATACAGTTCGAGCGAGTCGATTTCAGCGCGGCTTTTCGCGATCAGGGGCAGGTCGTAGTGAGAGTCGGTATCGGTGTCGCCATGGCCGGGGAAATGTTTGATCGTGGTTAGTAGCCCGTTGGCCTGCATGCCATTCATATACGCCAGGGCTTTACGGGCAACAGCATACTTGTTTTCGCCGAACGACCGAAAGTTAATGACTGGATTGCCGGGGTTGTTGTTGACGTCGACCGAGGGAGCAAAATTGATATGTACGCCCAATCGCCGGGCCTGTTTGGCCAGCCCCGCGCCCATGTTGTAGATAAGCGAGTCGTGCCCCTGCATGGCACCCAGGGTCATCTGATAAGGATAACGAACCGTACTGTCGAGTCGCATGGCCAGACCCCATTCGGCATCCATCGCGATCAGCAGTGGCACCGTCGACAGCGCCTGTAGCCGGTTGGTCAGTTTCGCCTGCCGTACTGGTCCGCCCTGAAACATGACAACACCGCCTAGTTTGTAGGTCCGTACCAGCGTTACCAGCGAATCTTCGTAGGCGGGCGTTCGGTTGGAGTAGCCAGCAACCATAATCAGCTGACCGATCCGTTCGTCGGGCGTCAGCGTCGTAAACACCGAGTCGACCCAGCGGTCAATGCGTGGATTGGGCTGTAAGAACGCGGGGATGGTCTGCGCAACAGCGGTCAACTGGACTAGGGTGAGCAGTAAAAGCAGAAAAAAACGGTTACGGGGCATGCGTAAATGGGGCGTTGAGACTTGAGCCGGTAAAAATACGAAAATGTAGAGACGCGACCCTTCGCGTCTCGGCAACCGGAAGGTCCTACAACCGGATGGCCCTACAACCGGATGGCTGAGACGCGAAGGGTCGCGTCTCTACATGGAATCCAGACTTTGTCGCAGATCATCGATCAGGACTGCCGGTTCTTCCAGACCGACGTACAGGCGAATCAGGTTATAGTTTTCGTCAGCGGGGGCGCTTGCCGGGTCGTAGCCGATACTGGCCGGAAAAACCAGCGACTCGTGACCACCCCACGACACGCCCAGCAAGAACCGTTTCAGTCCAT
>JAKONH010000582.1 GCA_022702045.1 Spirosomataceae bacterium | reverse complement strand
CGACGCGGCTCAGTACGACACCGAGCACGAAGCCCAGCAACGCCAGCACAAGCCCTTCGAGCAGCAACATGCCGAACAATTGCATGCGCGTGGCACCCATCGACAGCATCAGCGCCATCTCGTAGCGCCGTTCTTTCAACGAATTGTAGAGCGACACAAATACACTGATGCCAGAAATCAGCATGATCACGATCGCCAGGCCACGCAGCGTTTCGACGCCCACGCCGAGCAGCGAAAACAGGCGGTTGATCTCGATATTGGGCAAGGCCGCCTGTAGTTTCGAGTTACTGTTGATCCCACGCGCCAGCATCATGCCCAGCGGATTGCGGAACTTGATCAGCATGCTGGTAATCTCGCGTGGCGCTTCGTCGTGTTCTTCCCCGGCTTCGTGTGCATCACCGTCTTGGTGATCGTCGTCGTGATGCTCGTGAATGGCCCAGACGCTCGAAACAGGCGTTAGTATCAACTGATCGGTAACGGTATTGGTCTGATTGAGAATGCCGACGACTTTGTATTTCGTATCGGCATGCACCTCGCCTTCGGCATCCAGTCCGTGCGAGCCGGAGAATGTATCGCCTAGTTTCAGCCCGGCGACCTGCGCCACCCGTGGCCCGATAACTACGTCGAGATCCTGCTGAAACAAGCGACCCTGCGCGACGGTAGCGCCGAAGTGGTCGAGGTACTTCTTGTTCGTACCAACGATGCGAAAGGAGCGGTAATTGTCGCCCATCGACAGCGGAATCGCCATTTTGATCATCGGGTTACGGGTTAGCTTTTCGGCTTCCTCAAGTGGAATGTTGCCCGTTGGCGAATCGATCTGGTAGATGCTGGACAGAATCAGTTGCAGCGGGCTACCTTTCGCGCCCAGCACCATGTCGATGCCTTTGATGTTGCGCCGAAACTGATCGTCGAGCTGCTTGTTCAACAGCAGCAGCAGCGAAATAATCGTGATGCCAAAGGTCATGAGCAAGCCGCTCAGAAAACTGCTCAGCGGCCGGTCGGTAAGGTTACGCCAGCTAATTCGAAAGAGGTTCATAGCCCTTGTTGGCACGAAGCCGGTTCATGAATGCGGTTGTATCAGAAAATGTACTGCAACCTACCAAATTGCAACGCTATTGCAAAGACAGGTGAAAATGATGGCTCGTAATATTGAACCCCTTGTTCAGGTACAACCGGTGAGCCGCATAGCGGGCGGGGCTCTGTCCTGAATCCAGCGAAACACTCTGACAGCCTACTTGCCGGGCCTGCGCAATAATGAAATCGAGTAACGCACTGGCGTAGCCTTTGCCACGTATGTCTGGTAGGGTCGATAAGTCGTCGATGTAGAGCGTCTTTCCGCTATGCAACAGGTGCAGGATACGGTAGCCAACCGCAGCCGGTGCATCGGTATCGTCGCCCAAGTCGACGAACGCCAGCATGTAGCGATCTTCGGTTTGCTGGAAGCGAATCTGCTCCAGGGCCTGTTCGGGTGAAAATTGTGGACGTAGGACAAGTACGGCGGGCAGACACCGGCGAATCTGGGCGTCGGTCTGAGCAATGGTAACGGTCATAGCTGTTCGCGAATGCTAGTCAGAATTGTATCTCCTCCACGCGTCAGGATACTTTCGGCCAGCGCATGACCCAGCGCCGTTGCTTCCGATTGCGGTCCGTCGAAGGTGTCGCGCAGCATATCGGCGCCGTCAAGGCTAACCAAGCCACCCGTCAGGCTAACCTGACTAGCGCTCCACTGTGCCAGAGCGAAGGAGGGGATACTGCAACCACCTTCCAGTCGGTTTAGAAACGAGCGTTCGGCCAGCAGGCACACTTCGGTCCGTTCGTGATTGACCAGTCGCCGAATGACATCGTGCTTCTCCTTATCGAGCGAATCGGCAGCTTCAACGGCAATACTACCTTGGCCAACGGCGGGCGTAAACTCCGACAGCGGCAAGCGTGCAACGATCAGTTCATCATAGCCCATCCGGTGAACACCCGCATAGGCCAGCAGCAGCGCGTCGCATTGCCCTTCATCAAGTTTACGGATGCGGGTTTGCAGGTTGCCCCGCATATCAACGGTGGTGACGTGTGGGCAGTAATGCTTCAGTAAGGCAATACGCCGGGTCGACGAGGTGCCAATGACGAAAGGTTGCCCGCTAGTAAGCGACAGATTCTTGTTGCGGCTGACGAGTACGTCGTTGGCGACCTCCCGTTCGGTAAAGGCAATGATGTGCAGGCCGGGCGGCAGGCTCGACGGTAAGTCTTTAGCGCTGTGCACGGCAATATCGACGCGGCCATCGTAGAGCTGCTCCTCCAGTTCCTGCGTAAAGACGCCCTTCGAACCAATTTTCGACAGCGACCGGTCGAGAACCAGGTCGCCTTTCGTTTCAATCAGGACCAGTTCAGACGTGATATCACCTGCTTGTAATCGGGCTTGTATATGTTCAGCCTGCCAGAGGGCCAGGCGGCTGGATCGGGTGGCAATTTTGATATGCATACGGTTGCAAAGGTACGGCCTAAATCCCACCATTATAGTCATTATAGTGGGGCGTAGCGAGCGATTGTGGGGTGGGGAATCCCGGCAACAGAATCCCCGACGTATATGGGCTTTATTTCCCCAGTTATTTTGTCGGGTACTTTTGTTATTTCGGCCGAAAAGTGGTCTCCATTCGGTCAAAACGGCATATATAACAAAAAGAAACGACTGTGTTCGGCCAGAATGGCGGGAAAAATAACCATTCCCGGCATGGGCACGGCGTTTGTACATAAGCTACTACTTGAACGGTAAACAACAAATCCTATGAAAGCAATTGAGAACGTATTTCAGGGGACAGGCGGCCAACTAGACCTGCTCAATACACTACACGGTGGATCGAGTCAGGCTACATTTAAGGTCGATAAAGAGGATGACAAACTGGTTGTTCGTCTGAAAGCCCCTGGTGTTGGACCGGAAGCGTTTAACGTGTTGGTTGAAGGAAATAAGCTTGTACTCTATACGCTGTTGACGATGCAGAACGAGGCTGACGACAACGACGGTGAAGAGCAGGAGGTGCAACGGTTAGCAGTGCCTATGTTCATGCGCGTGCTCGACATCCCCGCCTTTGTTGATAGCGGTCAGATCGACGCTGTATATGAACACGGTCGGGTAACAGTGACACTACCTTTTAAAGATGAAGAGCAGCTACACCGGCGCATCGACATCAAGAATATCTTCTAATAATTCGCTTCCCCATCCGGGACTGACAAAAGTCCTGTAGCCCATAGATTGAGTACAGGTCGTTTCTACGGAAGCGACCTTTTTTTGTGTTTTGTCAGAAAAATGCCCTGTAATGTGTTGATTCTCAGTAAGCCAAAAATTTTTTAGAACTTTTTAAAGAAGTTGGATCAGGCTAATACGCCCAATTGGTTGATAACGATACGATTAAGTAGGCTATGTAAAAACAGGATTCGGTCGTTGACCTTGTTCAAGCAGTTGGAACGTTTAAATTTGTCTAAACGCTTTACCTCGCTGACGGCATCGACCGGTCAGTTCCCTACATACTATAGATCATAAACCGTATTATGCAACCACAGGAGACTATTGAACCAATTTTGCAGGAAGACCCGAG
>JAKONH010000581.1 GCA_022702045.1 Spirosomataceae bacterium | reverse complement strand
CACCGCCACGGACGTAGATACCGGTCTGTCCTTCGGAGCCTTTCTGCACCCCCGGCATCAGTTGCAGTACCTTCAGTACGTCTTTCTCGCCCAGAAAGGCCGGGATCTTTTTGATCTGCGCAATCGGAATGTCAATCGCACTCATCTGCGCCATTTCGCTCACTTTTTCCTGCGCAACACCCCGTACTTCCACTTCCGACAAATCACGACCCAATCCCAGCGATATATCGACCCGTTGGTTGCTGCGTAGTCGTACCGATCGGCTACTGGTTTCGTACCCAACAAATGAATAGGCGATACGCACGCTATCCTGCGCAGGTAAGGTCAGCGAATAAAAGCCGTAAGTGTTGGTGGCCGTCCCGGTCGTGGTACCAGGTAAATAGATATTTACACCGATCAGGGCTTCCTGACTACCAGCCTCGCGCACGTAACCGCTGATAGTGTAGCGCGACACCGTTGTCTGCGCCCACCCGTTGATGCAAAACAACAGGATAAACCAGATCAAACCGTACGTAAATAATCGCATGAAAGAAAGGAATAGACTCGTCAGATCGAGCCATCTATTAGTATAACGACACAGTCGTTGGCAAGCTTGTCAAAAATACACCATTATACGCAGATCCATGCTTATGTGATCGCCGGGCTAATCAAACAGCTTGCTCATTCTTAGCTGGTTTTAATTTCGGCTAGCAAACAAAACCGCTGACTGTAAGGTAGTACAACTGAATACATCTGATCCGTAAGCGTCCTGCCATTATGCTTCAATTCGACAAATTATCGCTCAATATTCCCGCTACCCAAAAGCCCCGTATCGTCATTATTGGCGGTGGTTTTGGTGGGATGAATCTGGTTAAAAGTCTGCGCAATGCGGGCATGCAGATTGTCCTGTTCGACAAGCAGAATTATAACGGGTTCTGGCCCCTGCTCTATCAGGTGGCCACGGCCGGTCTGGAACCGGATGCCATTGCCGAACCCTTCCGCAAAATGTTCGACGATGTCGACGATTTCCATTATCGTATGGTCCGCGTCAGCAAAATAAATACGGCCACAAAAACCGTAACGACACTGATCGGCGATCTGCCTTACGACTACCTGGTTATCGCGACGGGGTCGAAGAGTAACTACTTCGGTAACAAACAGATCGAGACGTACTCGTTTCCGCTCAAGACCATTCCCGAAGCGCTGAACATACGGAGTCAGTTTTTGCAATGCTTTGAACAGGCCAGCGTTACGACTGACCCCGCTGAGCGCGAAAGTCTGTTGACATTCGTTATCGCTGGTGCCGGTCCTACAGGCGTCGAAATGGCTGGCTCGCTAGCTGAGATGCGCAAGCATGTGTTGCCCAACGATTATCCGGGGCTGGATTTCAGCCAGATGAAAATCTACGTAGTCGAGGGTGTAGGAAAAGTGTTACCGCCCATGTCGGAAGAAGCGGGTAATGACGCTAAGCGCTACCTGGACGACTTGGGCGTCATCGTCAAGCTAAACACATTGGTCGACAACTATGACGGTCAAACAGTGACCCTGAAAGGGGGCGAACAGATTCGCACACAGACGCTAGTTTGGGCAGCGGGTGTCACTGGGGCTATGATCGAGGGAGTTCCAGCCGAGGCCATCGAGCGGGGCCGCATTCTGGTTGATCCGATCAATCGAATTCAGGGTTTAACCGACGTATTTGCCATTGGCGACATTGCGCTGATGAAGGTGGAAAAGTGGCCGAAAGGGCATCCCGGCGTAGCGCAGCCCGCTATCCAGCAGGGTGTTCATCTAGCGAAGAATCTGCAGCGGATGCGCAAAGGCGAAACGCCTACCCCATTCGATTACTTCGACAAAGGATCACTGGCCATTGTCGGGCGGAGTCGTGCCGTCGCCGACTTACCAGGCAATATTCACCTCGGCGGGTTTATCGCCTGGATGTCGTGGCTCTTCGTCCATATTTTTTACCTCGTCGGCTTCCGCAGCAAGCTGATTGTGTTCAGCAACTGGATATACCGGTTATTCACCTATCAGCGCGGCACCCGAATTATCATCCGCCCCTTCGTTCGAAAAGACGACAAAGTCGGGCAGGAAATGCTGGAACGGAACGAAACGGTATAAACCTCTCCGATGGGTCGGAGAGGTCAGGGGCGAGGTTTATACACATTAACGACGATGGTCTTTTCTGCTACATTTGCAGATACACCTTTTGTGATCCGTCCATGCGTCAACGTTATAGCCGCCCGATCGTACTATCGGGTCTGTTACTGGTTAGTTTACTACCTATTAGTCGAGCGCAGCTCGCCCCCACTGCTGCCGATTCAGCCAAAGGAGGGCCGGCTGATCTGGGTAAAATGTGGACGTTCGACACCCCCCCAACAGCTTATTTCCAGAAGACTTACAATTTCACCCCTGACGCCACCTGGTTCAACGAAACGCGGTTGGCAGCACTGCGTTTTGCGGATTACTGCTCAGCGTCTTTTGTCTCGGCCAATGGACTGGTCATGACCAATCACCACTGTGCGCGCGAATCGGGGACAGGGGTACGGCGTAAAGGTGAAGACCTGAACGCTACCGGCTTTTATGCCAAAACGATGACCGAAGAGCGTAAAGTTGATGGCCTGTTCGTGGACCAATTGGTGTCGATCGACGACATCACGAGCCGGGTCCAGACGGCAATGGGGCAGGCAGGTTCGGAAGAAGACAAGCTACAGGCCCGCGAAAAAGCGTTCGACGACATCAAGAAAGAGTACGAGACGAAAGCGACCTGGAAAGGCCTGCAGCTTCAGACGATTACCTTCTACAACGGCGGGCGGTACGCACTCTACGGGTTCAAACGGTACAATGACGTTCGGCTGGTATTCATGCCGGAGCTACAGCTTGGTTTCTTCGGGGGCGACTACGATAATTTCACCTACCCCCGTTACGCCCTCGACTGCTCGTTCTTCCGGGTTTACGACAATGGCAAACCGCTTCAGACGAAACATTTCTTCAAATTCAACCCCAACGGCGTCCGTGACGGTGAGCCTATTTTCGTCGTCGGCAATCCCGGCCGTACCGAGCGGCTCAAAACCGTTGCTGAACTCGAATTCGACCGCGATCTACAGACACCTGCGACGATTGAGCTGTTGAAAAATCGTTCGAAAGCGTTGCAGGCTTACAACGCGACGGCTAGGAACGACAGTATCCTGAACGAAATTTTCAGTTACGAGAACAGCATCAAAGCCATTAGTGGTCAGTTGGCCGGGCTGCTCGACCCGTACCTGATGGCCCGCAAAGCCAATTTCGAGAAGCAGTTCCAGGCAGCCGCAACCGCCAAAAGCCTGCCCGCCGAGCAGTTACAAACGTGGAACCGGCTGGCCGATAACACCACTAAACTACGCACGCTGTTCAAGGACGCCACGTACCTGGCCCCTAACGACCGGACGGTGGGCATGCTACTACCGTTTGCCGCCCTGCTGGTACAGTATGGACAGTTAGCGACACAGCGCCCGAAGGATGCTGAACGCGCGCGTGGACTTGTGGTAGCGCCGGTTATCAAAAACAAACAGGTCGAGGAAGCGTACCTGGCGGCTCACCTCGCCGAAGCGCAGGCCGGTCTGGGCAACGACGATCCGTATGTGAAAGCAGCGCTCAACGGCAAAACGCCCGCCGAAGCAGCGGCTTACCTGCTCAAAACTACCCGCCTGACTGACCCCGCCTTCGTTAGTGATCTGGCCACGCGGGGCGGGATGATCAACAGCTCAAGCGATCCGATGCTTGTGTTGGCCCGCATTGGGTTTCCACGCTACATACAGGCGGCCCAGCAGGCACAGCAGTTATCACAAGAGCAGGAAGTATTACGTGGCCAACTGGGTCGCATGCTATATGCCGTCTACGGAGCCACTGTCCCACCCGATGCAACCTTTTCGCTCCGGATCAACGACGGAGTGGTGAAAAGCTACGACTATAACGGTACCAAAGCCCCCATCATCACCACCTTCTCAGGCCTGTACGACCGAAGCTACTCGTTTGCTGGTCAATCGGCCTGGAGTCTACCGGCCCGCTGGAAAAATCCACCGACCGCGTTGCTCAATCAGCCCATGTGCTTCATCACCACAAATGACATTATCGGCGGCAACTCTGGTAGTCCAATGATCAACAAAAACCGGGAAGCCGTAGGCCTGGTGTTTGATGGCAATATTGAGAGCCTACCGGGCGAGTTCATCTTCGTCCCCACCGCTAACCGCAGCATTTCCGTCCACGCCGGCGGTATGGTAGCGGCCATGCGCTACATCTACAAAGCCGACCGGCTGGTAGCAGAGTTGGCCGGTAAGTAGTTTTCGGTTTACGGTATTCAGTTTATGGTGTCCGACGCATGGCAACCGGGTAGCTGAGCGAATGCTGTAAACCGGATACCGTAAACTGTAAACCGTATTATGACCCAAAACGACCTCCCGGCGCTGCCGCCGTTTTTTGACCGGTATATCAACCTGGCTCCACAGGGTGATTTGCTCGATGCCCTGAAACAGACCCGCTCATTCGACAGCCTGATCAATGCGCAGACGCTCATTCAACTGGGCGACAGGCGTTACGCTCACGGCAAATGGAGCGCAACCGACACGTTACAGCACATAATCGACACGGAACGGATCATGGCGTACCGAGCGTTGCGTATCGCCCGCAACGACAAAACACCCCTACCCGGTTTCGACGAAAACGCCTTCGCTGACTGTACCAATGCTGCCGACCGGACCGTTGCCGACCTGTATGGCGAATACTCGGCACAGCGCGACTCGACAATCCGGTTGTTTAGCAGCTTTACCGACGCGATGTTACTGCGCACAGGCACAGCATCCAACACTGCCATTTCAACGCTGGCGCTGGGCTTTGTTTGTGTCGGCCACGCCATGCACCACGCCAATGTGCTGCGGGAACGGTACCTACCGCTGTTGGCATAACTCTTCTAACCGCTTTTTTATACCCAACAAACAACCTGATACATGATTCGACAAACTACCGTACTACTACTCTGCGCCATGCAGGTGGCGCTGGGACAAACGAAGCAGAAAGTCACCGTTACCGACCTGACCCGCATCCGGCAGGTCGGCGCGGTTGACCTATCGCCGGATGGCAAACGGGCCGTGTACGCCCTGACAACCATCGAGCCTAACCCCGATCAGAAAGAAGAATACGAGTACCGCACGCACCTTTACCTAACCAGCCTGCAAGCTGGCGACAGCCGCGCTCTAACTCGTGGTAACGAATCGGCCCGTCAGGCTGCATGGTCGCCCGACGGCAAGTCGATTGCATTTTCCCGAACAGTGAAAGGCAAACCACAGGTGTTCATCATGCCACTTGACGGCGGGGAAGCCTGGCAGCTTACCAATACGCCCTATGGTGCCTCTGGCCCGCTATGGTCGCCAGATGGGAAGCGGATCGTCTACACAGCTACGGTGTCGATGGCTGAGATGCTGACTGATTCGCTGTTGAACCCGACGAAAGGCGGGCCGGTATGGTCGCTCGAAAAGCCCGGTTTCCGAAACAATGACTTTGTCAAGCCCGACAAAAAGACAAAGCCAAACCCCGATGGTTCGCTGGCTGAAATTCGCGCCTACCTGGCGAAAGACGTTGACGACAAGAAAGCCAAGGTCATCAACCGGCTTAATTTCCAGGGCGAATCGACTACCGAACCCGACCCAAGCTTTACGCACCTGTTTATCGTAGATGTCGCCGAAAAGGCACAGCCCAAACCGTTGACTCGGGGCTTTTCGGCAACGCGGGCGGCCGTATGGCTTCCCAACGGACAGGGCCTGTTGGCCGTATCGGACCGAGATTCATTAAAACACCCCGACCGCGAGCAGGACAACGCCATCGTTTTCATTCCCGCCGATGGGTCCGGTACGCGTCGGCAGGTGCTGAGCGAAGCCGGTAAAAGTTACGGCTCCCCCACCCCTTCGCCCGACGGCAAGCTGCTGACATATCTAGTTTCACCGGCCGAAGGTATCACACAATCGCAGGTCGGTCTGGTAAACCTAAACGGTACGACGGCATCGACTCCACGACTCGTCACGTTCGATCGGGCCGCTGGCAACATGACCTGGGCTGAACTATCTCGTTCCGGTAAAAAAGGAAGCGCCGGTTATACCATCTATTTCACCGCCAGTACCAACGGTGGCGTCCCCATATATCGACTTGACCCCACTTCGTTACAGGTTACCCAATTAACCGGCTTCGATCAGGGCATTACCAGTTTCGACGCCGACGGCGGTCAGCTTGTTTTTTCACGCACCGAAATCAGCAACCCTGCGGAGTTATACAAAGCCGACGCACAGGCAAAAAATGCGCTTAAGTTGACTACGCACAACGATTGGGTAGCTCAACGGCAATTGAGTACCCCTGAAAAGCGAACCTACAAAAACTCAATCGGACAGACCGTCGATTACTGGATCATGAAACCGGCAGTTGTCGAAGCAGGTAAAACGTATCCGCTGCTACTGAACATGCACGGTGGCCCGACCGCCATGTGGGGCCCCGGCGAAGCGTCGATGTGGCACGAATTTCAGTACATGTGTGCGCAGGGATACGGCATCGTATACGCCAATCCACGCGGGTCGGGTGGCTACGGGCTGAATTTCCAGCAGGCCAACAAAAAAGACTGGGGTACCGGACCGGCCGAAGACGTATTGGCCGCTGCTACTGCTGCCGCCCGCGAAACGTGGGTCGACACCAGCCGTCAGGTCATAACGGGTGGTTCCTACGCGGGCTATCTGACCGCCTGGATTGTTGGCCACGACAATCGGTTCAAGGCTGCTTTTGCACAACGTGGCGTATATGACCTGACTACCTTCCTCGGCGAAGGCAACGCCTGGCGCCTGGTACCGAATTACTTCGAGTACCCCTGGATGCCTGGTGCACAGGTACTCGACGCCAATTCGCCTTACACCTTCGTACAGAACATTAAGACACCCCTGCTCATCAAGCACGGTGAAAACGATTTGCGCACCGGTGTTATTCAGAGCGAGATGATGTACAAAAGTTTGAAGATTCTGGGAAAACCTGTCGAATATGTTCGCATGCCCGGTGCCACACATGAGCTAAGCCGTACCGGTAATATTCGGCAGCGCATCGACCGGCTGCTGCGTATTTACGAATTTTTCGAGCGGTACGTCGGTCCCGGCACCACAGTGAAGTAATCGCAGATCAATCCACTGGGCGTGGTGGCATCAGGCAGGATATGCTGACTTGTCCTGACAGCCGCGCTCGCTAACCGGATGCACTAAATAACAGTAACGGGGCAACCATGCCTCCCATCGACACGTTACGTAGCTAAACCCGTTCGGACGGACTGGTTCAGTTGCGTAACGTTTTTAGTTTGTCTGCTATGAGTAAACCTTCCCCGGAGCCGCTTGAACAGGCCCATAAGTTTCAGTTCTGGCAAGAACAGATGATCAGCAATGGACTGACCATCAACAAAATCGATGAGAAATATATCCGCCGGCGGCACAACGGCGAAGTACTGTTCGCCATGCTCGAAGTAGACGCGACCACACCCGAAGGCGACAAGATTCCCCCTGCTCTGTTTCTAAAAGGTCACGCGGCTTCTATGCTCGTCTGCCTTATTGACGACAAGACTAGCGAAAAATTTGTCGTTCTCGTGCGGCAACGGCGCATTTGCGATGGATCGCACACCTACGAACATCCAGCCGGCATGGTCGACGCCAGCGATGCGCCCGACGAAGTGGCGGCCCGCGAGTTAGGCGAAGAGATTGGCCTGATCGTCGGCCCCAGCGACCTAACGAAGTTAAATAGTCAGCTCTTTTTCCCCAGCACCGGTACCAGCGACGAAGGGATGCATTTCTTCTTTATCGAGCGTATTCTGCCCCACGAGGAAATCATGGCGTATCACCACAAAAACATGGGTAGCGCGTCGGAATTCGAGCGCATCACCACAATCGTGACCAGCCTGCCCGAATCGCACAAGCTGATTAATAACGTCAACGGTCTGTTACTCAACTTCATGTACCTGAAGCACGTCGGCGATTATAAGACCATGGCCCTGTTATAAGGTTTTTTCAGGTTTTCGTTGCGCCGATTCAACCGCATTTCTTATCTTTGCGCTCCCAAC
>JAKONH010000550.1 GCA_022702045.1 Spirosomataceae bacterium | reverse complement strand
CTCGAAGCCTTTATTCGGGGCATCTGATGAAGTGCCAGACACACCTACCAAAACAACAGCGCCCCGGCAGAAATACCGGGGCGCTGTTGCTTCATCGCCTACCGAAGAGCGAGCTACTCTATCGTTTTCGACGCAATGCCTCCCTTCTGACTGTCGACGTCGACAGTCACTTTGCCGGGTTTGCCTTTCACCAGCCAGCGCACTTTGACGTACCCCATTCCCGCAATGTTCGGCACGTCGATCGTTGACGGGTTATTTTTCTGTTCGCGGGTGATGCCCAGATCGTCATTGTCGACAATCATGCCCGCCAGCGCTGTTGCGCCTTTGAGTGAAATACGGTCGGGCCGTTCGATTCGGTATTTCAGGTCATGACTCGAATGCGTCGGAATCACCCGCTGATTCTGCACGGTTGCTGTAATCTCGGTCAGGCCGTTAGCGAGGGCTTTCGTTTCGATGTTCTGCACGACCAACATCGGCATATTGTCGGCGTGGAAAAGCGTGAACGCCATATTGCGGTGCGCGTCTTCTTCCAGCATGAAACCGGGATGGTTGCGGATGTAATTTTTCTTTGGCCCACCAATTTCGATATCACCGAACTGCGGGTGCTTGTACGCTTTCCAGGGAACGTACGCGTCTTTCAGCAACAGGTACTTGTCAAACTGATTGAACTCATCGTTCTGAAAGCGATTCTCGTCGGACTTCTGGTTGAACAGCTTGTAGGACGTCATCAACTCAGTCGAGAAGGTGAACACACCGCGCCCCAGCGAGAACCAGTCGATCTCGCCACCGTATACCGTGTACAAGTCTTTGTAGATCGTCAGGTAGCGATAGCCGGGAATCATCTTCTCCCCTACTTTCCCGATCACGTCGTAGACCGCGATGTCGCCGGGCGTGTAGTACGGCACGTCTTCTTCCGAACCCGGTCCCCGCAGGAACATGCCGCCGTAGTTGTGATAGCTTTGCGCCCCGGCAATATTGGGGTGGCTCATCACGAACTTCTTCACGGCCTGCGTTTCAGGCAGCGTACCCGGATAGTACAACGCGCCCCGCTGAATGTAGTCAGGTTGCCAGCCCCAGCCCCAGTCGCGATTGGGATCGTACTGCCCCACTACGTCTTCATTTACCAACCCATCACCGTCATTGTCTTCTCCTTCGTAGCCAAGCAGCTCGTACGTACCCGGCTCATCGGGTTTGGCGGGTACCATGCGGTTTGAATCACTGGGATCGACGTTCCAGCGGCCCAGCGGACTCTTCCGGCGCATCTGTACGATGTTGCCGTCTTTGTCCAGATCGTCATATTTATCTTCATCAACCTGCCCGTCGCCATCGTCATCCAGCGGCATCATCCCAGAGCGGGGGGAGTTCGAGTTGTTAGGGTTTTTAACGAAATCTTCGCGGGCGTCGGGGTTGATCGTCGGGGTGATGTAGAATACCCGATCTTTCAGTAGTTCCCGGATGTACGATTCGTCGGCAAACGATTCGGCCAGATACCAGGCCGTGTACATCGCCACTTCCGACCCCTGAATTTCATTGGAGTGAATGTTCCCGTCGATGTAAAAACCGGGTTTACGCGCCGGATTGCCCGTTTTCGTATCGGTGATAGTCAGCACCCAGATGTCGCGCCCCTGATACGATTTTCCCATCGACTCCAGCTTCACCAGAGCAGGATAGGCTTTAGCCAGATCCTGACAGAACCTGGTAATCATGCCGTAGTCGTTGTAATGATTCCAGCGCATCGGCACTTTGGGATTTACGGGTGACCCAATGGCTTTCAAGCCTCCGGGGTCGTCGGTTTTGGCGGGTTGCTTCTGCGCAACGGCGGGTATGGTCAGCAAACCCAGCGCCAGGAGTAGTATGTGTTTCATCGAAGGTATGTGTATGTGTGGCCTAGACCTTCCGGCAGACCGGTCTAGGCTACAACAGGTTACTTCAGATTGATTTCCTGTTGGTTAATACCGGTCATGGCGTTGCCGGCTTCGAGTGTTACGCGCCCGGAACCGCTGACGAGGAAGGTGACGTCCATCGTTTCGCCCGCTGCCATCGGCCCACGGAGCATGATCCGCCGACCCGATACGACGCTTTGCTTATCAGCCAATTTCAGCTCGATTTTCATCTTCGGCACCCAGCGTACTCGATCGCCCATGTCGCTACCCGTTGGCAGCAGCCCCCGGTTGACAACCTGAGCCGTAATGCGATGCAGGTTGCTACCCAGCGATTCGCTACGCACGTTGACAATCTCGATCTGCGGCATCCGGCCGGCCAGTGCTGTCACGAACTGCAAGTGCTTTTGTACATTGTCGGCCAGAAACCGAACGGGTGGATTTTGTTTGGCGAACGGTACCAAACCCCCTACCTCAGCTTTGCGACCTGGAAAGTCCGGGTGGTCGATGGGTGTCCAGTTGACGTAGACGTTGGTAAGCCCATTGGCATCGGCCCATTTCAGAAAACGCACGTCTTCATTGTCGTCACCACCTTTCGCAGCGGGTCCAGCCGGGCCAGGTTTGGCAGACGTGGTACTGCTGTCACGACGGGAGGGCGTAGCCGCAGTTGTTTTTGGAGCCCACCAGCCAGGCGTTGCGAAGCTGAACCGACCGTGATGGTAGTAGACCGTCTGGGCGAAGTTGCCTTTCGTTGCGGGCAGGACAGGCGCGTCTTTCAGACTTGTCTGGGCGTTATACAGTTTCGACACCTGCTCGCCCACGGCAGCGTCTTTTTCCAGCAAACCCGTGATTATACGCTTCGCCGTTTTCGAGCGATCGAACTTCGGCGCTTCACTCAGGTTGTTGTACGGCCCGAATGTCAGGACAGCATAGATAGTCGGCGACTTTGCCAGGAAGTCGAGTAGCGCTCGGTTTTCCGGTTCCGAGACCGGCATCTCACCCGAGCCAGGAGTAAAAAAGGGGTAGTCGAAGGTGAAGTTTTTGTCCGGGGCAACGCCACCGTCGCCGTCTTCGTTGAACTGCCCGTCTTTATCGGCGTCCACACCTTCCGACAAAACAAGATAGCGCCCGGTTTCGCCCTTCGTCGGATCGGCTTTGACCAGCACGCGGGCGTCATCTTTGCTCGGCACGTACTGACCGGTTGGGTCTTCGACACGTACCTGCGTGATTTGTCCGTCGCGGTTCAGATCATCAAACGGGTCTTCGTTTAGTTGTCCGTCGCGGTCATCGTCGGTGTCGCGGGCGTTGCCGGTGCGTTCGAAGCGAAGTTTGGCAAATGCCTGTTCCTGCGCATCAGGGCTGACGAGAGGAAGCACGTAAATGGTTTTCGTGTCGAGTACCCGACGGATACTATCGCTGGTGCTACCGAGCAGTTTTTCTGCCAGTTCAACGGCCATCTCCGTCCCGGCAAGGTGGCTCCCGTCCAGTCCGGCCACAAGTAGCAGGGCTGGCTTGGCGGTTGCCTTGCCACGCCCAAGCGTGAGTAGCCAGATATCTTTTCCTCTGAGCGATTTACCAATAGACTCGACGGTGGCGGCATTACCCGGACGGCTGGCCAATGTCTTCAGGCGGGCTGACAGTTGCGCGTGGTCCTGATAGCTAGGTGGCGGGGGGGTAGATTGTGCCTGCACCAACTGACTCCATAAGCTGATGAAGAAAGCAGTACAAAAAAGGTGTTTCATGCGGTTTTGGAACAGATAATTCGGCTCTAAAATACAACTAGCCCGACAGACTACGGCAACCATCTCCGGTGGAAGTTGTTGATATACGATACATGAAGGCTTCGTTTACATGTTTCATTGTGTGATA
Source organism: Spirosomataceae bacterium (assembly GCA_022702045.1). GTDB lineage: Bacteria > Bacteroidota > Bacteroidia > Cytophagales > Spirosomataceae > Spirosoma. The sequence continues at coordinate 3,466 of JAKONH010000550.1, read as the reverse complement.
GACGCCGTAACGAGCCCTGCCTATGCCATCCGACAACAGCTTCGGCATTCCTACCCTACGAAGCAGCCGCGAGCAAGGTCACCGTAAGACTACCTGGCCCGAGTTACTGAACGATCTGGTTTTTACCGCGATCATCGCCCAACTGGCTGGACGGCTGCTGGCCGATGACAGTGATATGTCCTTTCTGGAGTTCGTGCTGATATACGTTCCGGTCTGGTGGCTCTGGAACGGCGAAACCAATTATTCGACACGCTTCGACAACGAACAGGACGTTGTCCATCGGGCGCTTACTAGTGTTCAGCTGATTGCACTGATTATTCTGGCTACGACGATTCCCCGCTCGGTGGAATCGGCAGTACTATCGAAGGTGTTCGCGATTACGTATTCCGTCACGCGCTTTACGCTGCTCATCGAGTACAGCAGGGTCTGGTACTATCTGCCCGACACCCGTCGCTTCATTCAACGAATCGCACTTGGTTTCGGCGCGTCGATCAGCCTGTGGGTCGCATCGGTGTTTATGCCGGTGCCGTATCGGTACTGGCTGTGGGCGGTTGGTCTGCTGATCGAACTGACAACGCCCCTCATCATCACAAATAAAGACGAGCACAACAAATTTCCTCCCGACGTACGCCATTTGCCCGAACGATACGGCCTTTTCACGCTGCTGGTTCTGGGTCAATCGATTACCAGCATTGTTAACGCCATGATCGACCACGGCCTTACAGTAAAAGCCGTGAGCGCCACCATTCTGTGCGCCATTATCATCATCGGTATCTGGTGGGCTTACTTCGACCGGGTCGATGATGAGGCTGTGCGCCAGGTGGAGAAAGGCGGTTCGAGTGTCCCATATCGCTTCTGGCTGTACCTGCACCTGCCGCTAACGATAGCACTGACGATGGTTGGCGTTGGTATGCAGATGGCCGTTAAAAACGTCGAGACACTAGACCTGTCCCAGTCGGCGCAGTGGTTCATGACGGGCGCACTGGGCGCTTACTTTTTGACACAGGCCAGCATCAGCCTGACGACATTGGTTGCCGGGCCGTCGCATCCCAGTTTTAAGCGCGGTGTTATTGTCCGGTTGGGGCTGGGCGTCGCTTTTACCGGACTCGGTTTTATTAGCAGTCTTGGGCCACTGATGCTACTCGGTCTGCTGGCAACCGGTGTTGTTTGTCTGATTCTAAGCGATACGCTCGGTCCGGAACCACCATCTAATTTCGAGGGCGGACAGGAACAGGAAAACCAGCCCTGAATTGGCACACTGATTCAGAATTACCTTATGAATCCATGTATAATCAATCGGACACATCCGAAAAATAATCAACTTTATTGACCGTTCGACTAGTAAATCGCGGTAGTCTACAACTTATGTAACAAGCTTTCTGCAAAGCTCCGTTTCTATAACCAGACAGGCGTCAGCCAAAAGGCCCCTACCCTGGTGGTTATTTAGGATTTCGGCCTGTACTGCCATACGCTGCAATGTCCGCTTCTAGCAATTATCTATCCGACGAGCTTCTCTGGGAAGCATTCAAACGGGGCGACCGGCTAGCGTTTCGGCAGATCATTGCGACCTATTACACCTCCCTCTTTCGATTCGGTTCGCGCTATAGCAAAAGCTCAGCATTCGTCGAAGATTGCCTGCACGACCTATTCGTCTACCTCTGGGACCGGCGGGAGTATGTTGGGCCGACCAACTCCATTCGCAAGTACCTGTTCACTTCATTCCGCCACAAGTTGCTACTGGAACTACAACGTACGCACCGGCGCGGCTGGGTCGATGAAGAAGAAGCCCAAGACATCGCTCCTGATCAAACCATCGAAGACTTCTTTGTCTATATCGAGACCGAGCAACTGTCAGCACAAAAGATCAAGTGTTTGATCGATCTATTGCCACAGCGTCAGCAGGAAGCTTTGTATCTGCGCTACTACGAAAGCATGGATATCGACCAGATTGCCCACGTTATGAACATCAATCGGCAGTCGGTCTCCAATCATTTGCACAAGGCGCTTTCCTTTTTGCGGGAGAGCTGGTAAGAAAATGTCAAAAAAAATCTTGAAAAGGTAGGGTATCAGCGACGAACTGGCTCATTATACCAGTACAGCCGCCCGCAAATAGTCCTTTTCAATGAAATCATTTGACCATTCTGATCTACATGATTTTTTAAGTGATCCGTCCTTTCGAGCCTGGGTACACGGACGGGCTACCCCCGATGAGGAGGATTGGTGGCATCTATATACCATGCGCCACCCGGAAAAAGCAACTCTGTTAGGGCAAGCCCGGGAAACATTACTGGCCCTCGAACAAACAACGATTCTGCCCAATACCGACCGGATCGATAGCGCCATCGATAACATCATGGCAGCTACCGAACCCTCGCTGTCGCCGGATTCCGTTACACGCACAACTTGGCAGACGGGCTGGGCAGTAGCCGCAACACTGCTGATACTCCTGTTGGCCGGATGGGGCTGGCACCTCAATCAACAACGGCCCGTAACGGTTTACAAAGCGCTGGTTGCCGATGCTGCGGTTCCGATGCAGGAGATCGTCAACGACGGTCCGAAAAGCCGGCTGGTTTTGCTGGCCGATGGTAGTTCGGTCGTCCTGCAACCCAACAGTCGGATTAGTTACCCGACCAACTTCAGGGCGCAGCGAAATCGCGAGGTATACCTGACCGGTGAAGCTTTCTTTGAAGTGGCCAAGAATCCACATCGTCCTTTTCTGGTCTATGCCGACAAGCTTATTACTAAAGTGCTCGGTACCAGCTTCACCGTGCGCGCCCTGAATAGGGAAGCTGTAGAAGTGCTGGTAAAAACGGGTCGGGTGTCGGTCTTCACGCGTGACGATAAACAGCGAACGGATAAAGAAGCGTCGTTGCAACTGAAAGGGCTCGTGCTAGCCCCAAATCAGCAAGTGCATTTCGATCGGACAGATGGACATCTGATGCGTACGCTGGTCGACTCACCGGCACGGCTCGACATGATTATTCAACGCCCGGTATTCGAGTTCAACAACGCTCCTGTCAGTGCTGTGTTCAACGCGCTGACCAATGCCTATGGTGTCGAAATCCTTTACGATGCCGACGTTATGAAGAATTGCTATCTGACAGCCTCGCTGGACGATGAGCCGCTTTTCGAGAAACTGAACATGATCTGCCGGACGCTCGATGCTCAGTACGAGCAGATGGACGGTAAGCTCATCATTTCCAGTAAAGGTTGCCCCTAAAACTACTCAACACCAATACGACGCCTATGATGTGAAAAAAGAACCGAACCCAACAAAAAAGAGCCAGCCGTGCGCCAACACAACTGACTCCTAAGTAACTCCCCCCATAGCTTTCTACTACAAAAGCACCCCCATTGCCGGGGTAAGGGAATTTTTTTGCCGTTCTGAACCGACAATTATTTCAAAAGTATGACAAATCGAATACAAATGCAGCATTGGCTGCTCAGATTCATGCGGATAAGCTGC
>JAKONH010000039.1 GCA_022702045.1 Spirosomataceae bacterium | reverse complement strand
TCGTACCGGGCGATGGCCAGCTTTTCAAGTTCCTTACCCGTATCGTAAAAGACGATGATTGTCCGGCGACGCGCCGATAGCCAGGTACTGGGCAGCATCGTTCGCAGCACCGGATCTTCGTTGTATTCCCGTGAAATGATCACCCACATGTCGATACCTTCGCGACGCATAAGCTGGGGCAACAGGTTGGTAAATCGGTCGTCCAGAATTTCGTCAACTACCCGCGCCCGATCACGTTCGGGCAGAATAACGGTCGGTGTCAGCGATTGAGCAACCGAGCAGGTCGCAGTAAGAAGGGGCAGTAAAAACAGGTAAACCAGTTTATTCATAGTACAGAATCACGTTTTCTGGAAAGATACACGGTTCTTCGTGTCAATAATACTCGTTCGATGCAGCAACCCATTCGCGGCATTCGGCATCGTTGTAGTAAATCGCTTATTGTTCGTTGTATGCTTCGTTTTCTGTTGGTCCTGGTTTCGCTCCTACTTACTCAGTTCACATTCGCTCAAACTGGCTTGCGGGGACTCGTCAAAAGCGCATCAGGTGACGCCCTGCCCTACGCGGCCGTCGTAGTTCGGAAAAGCGTGGCCGACGACCGCCCGACGGGAACCATCACTAATAGCGAAGGTCGCTACGACATTACGCTGGCTCCCGGCACATACACCGTTACGTTTCAGTCATTGGGCTTCCAGACCGTACAGAAAACGGTCGATATCGGCAACGACTATACGGCGCTGGACATAACCCTGACCGAGCAGGCGCTGCGACTGGCCGAAGTACAAACCAAAGCGGGGAAGGAAGATCCAGCCTACACCATTATGCGCCGGGCCATTGCAAAAAGTCGGTTTCACCAGTTACAGGTACAGCGGTTCAAGGCCCGTGTCTATACCAAGTCTACCATCACCATTACCGACCTACCATTCGGTGCGGAATCGTTATTTAGAAAGCAGTTGAAGGAAGCCGAGCGCGACGCCAATTTCAAAGTGGGCGTACCCATACTCAACGAAACCGTAGCGGAGGTGACGTTTCAGCAACCCAACGTGTACCGGCAACGCGTCATTGCCAACCGTAACTCGCAGGGCGACTTCCTGAGCCCGAATCAGTTCTACAACGTCAGCTTTTACAGTCCGACCGTGGCCGGGGCCGTATCGCCCCTCTCGCCCAAAGCGTTTGGCTACTACCGATTCGAGTACAAAGGCACATTCCGTGAAAACGCCCCGGATGGTACGCCGGTCGAAGTCAGCAAGATTCAGGTCATTCCGCGTCAATACGGGGAGGGCGTCTTTCGCGGCACTATTTTCATCATTGAAAACACCTGGGCGATATACAGTCTGCAACTCGAAACCGTATCGAGTATTGGTATTTCGTTCACCATTCGCAACCTGTGCAGCCCGATCAAAGGCGTCTGGATGCCAACCAATCAGCGATACAGCGGAGCGGGATCGTATCTGGGTATCAAGGGCAACGGGCAGTATGTGCGTAACCTGACGTTCAGCGAATTTGTCGTCAACCCGGCCTTTATCGAGGACATTGAAGTGGTCGACGAAAAGAAAGCGCCACCCACACAGTCGTTGTCAAAGGGCGACATCAAAGGGCAGCAGCTCGATGCGTTGGTGAAGAAGCAGAAGGAGTTCTCGACTAAAAACCTGCGCCAGATGATGAAGGAATACGAAAAGCAGGAAAAGCAGACCCGTAAAAAACAGGGTGCCGACATAGCCGTGGTGCGCGACGATTCGCTGGTTGTCGATACGCTGGCGCTGAAACGGTCTACAGCTTTCTGGGACTCGCTACGCTCGGTGCCGCTGACGACCGACGAACGCATCAGCTACCGCAAAAACGACAGTCTGCGCGTGATCCGGACCGGCGACAAAGTGAAGATCGACAGCATGGCTCGGAACCCGTCGGCAAAAAAGCAGAAGACCATTACAATTGGCAAACTGCTTATGGGCCACACATGGTCTTTGTCGAAGCCAACGTCGCTTAGTTACACAGGCCCATTGAGTCAGTTGAATTACAATACAGTTGAAGGATACACCGCCGAACTGGGGCTGCTGTTGCGTTACCGCCCCCGTATCGATTCGGTCAACCGGTTTGTAAAAATACCGCTCAGCGCCTGGTCGGTGGGGGGTACGGCTCGGTATCAGTTTGGTCGCCAGAATTTAATCGGCTACGGGCAGGCGGGCTACCGGCACAAAGCCACCCAAATCGACCTGACCGGCGGTCGGTATCTGTTTCAGTACAATCCCGACAACCCCATCAGTCCGGCACTCAACGGCCTCACCACGTTACTGTTCGAGCAGAACTTTATGAAGCTGTACCAGAAAGATTTTGTCAATCTAACGGTCGCGGCTACGCCGTTCAAAAACCGAATCAGCCTGACTGGTAGTCTGGAATATGCCCAACGTACCGAACTAGACAACTTTAAAGAAAATATCAAGCCCCTGATCGACTGGCGGAATCGAACGTATACACCTAACAGACCCATCAACGAAGAGCTTGTAAGCACGGCGTTCCCAGTGCATTCACTGGTAACACTCAACCTGACAGCGTCGGCCCGGCTGGGTACTACCGAATACACCATCCGCAACGGACGCCGGATCACCCGGCGTGATAACGATGCCCCGCTGCTGACGATCAACTACCGAAAGGGGATTGGCCTGCAATCCACCGATCCGGTTAGCTACGATTTTTTACAGGCGACATTGGCCCATGGGTTCGACATCGGCATTCGCAGCCGGCTCAGCTATCAACTCAGCGCGGGTAGTTTCCTGAATGACAAGAAGCTGTACTTCCCCGATTTCAAGCATTTCGCGGGCAACGAATTCTTTCTGCAACAGGGCGACCCGGTCTCGGTGTTTCGGCTGCTGCCGTATTATCAGTACAGTACCGGCAAACGCTTTGCTGAAGGACATGTGCTGGGTGAATTTCGCCAACTGGTACTGACACAGCTGACAATACTGCGATTGCTGGGGCTAAAAGAGAATCTGTTTGTGCATTATCTGGCCACACCAGCATCGCGTAACTACGCGGAAATTGGCTACGGACTCGACGGCCTGATTCCACAGGTGCTTCCCTTCTTCCGCGTCGAAGTTATCTCGCAGTGGCAGAACGCGACCTATCAGGGGCTTGGCTTCCGCATCGGTACGACGCTGAAGTTTGGGCGATAGAAGAAGAAAGGGAAAAGACGCTGACACAACGTAGTCTTGCTTCTTTCATCTCATATCTTTCTTCTCCTCTCAATTTGCTAACGGAATCGTAATCAGCCGATAACATGCCAGGTTGGGCGACTCGCTTATTTTGTACCAACCATCGTGCAGGTATGAATCGTCGCGACCTCGTCAAACGAATCGGCGCCGGATTGGCAGCCACCTCCCTTTCGCCCTGGGCCACCGCCCACCCCACTACTACCCCGCAGCGTGTGCTGCGTATCGCCCACATCACCGATGTCCACATGCAATCGCTGGTAGGGGCCGCGAAAGGCTTCGAACGCTGCCTGCACCACGCCCAGAACCTGCCCGAAAAGCCCGACCTGATCATCAACGGGGGCGATGCAATCATGGAAGCGCACGGCCGACAGGCCGACAGCGTAAAACGGCAGTGGGAACTTTACCAGCAGGTACTAACCAGCGAAAACAGCCTGCCCGTGCTGAACTGCGTCGGCAACCACGACATCTGGTGTCGGCAGGAAACGAAAGAAGCGTTTATAGGTGGCCGACAGTGGGCCATGGATGAGCTACAAATGACCAGCCGCTACTACAGTCTCGACCGGGCGGGCTGGCATATCGTCGTACTCGACAGCGTACAGCCGAAAGCCGATGGTAGTTGGTATACCGCCCACCTCGACGATGAGCAGTATCACTGGCTGGAAGCGGATCTAAAAACGGTTCCGGCGCAGACTCCGGTCCTGGTTGTATCGCACGTACCTATTCTGGCTGCCTGCGTTTTCTTCGACGGTCAACGCTTTACCGACGAAAATTGGAACGTTCCCGCCCGCTGGATGCACAGTGACACCGTGCGGCTAACGAACCTGTTCCACCGGTACCCCAACGTCAAGTCGGCCTTGAGTGGCCATATTCACCTGGTCGACCGGGTCGATTACGACGGGATATCGTACTTCTGTAATGGGGCCGTCAGCGGGGCGTGGTGGTTCGGCAAATACCACCATACAGCCGCCGGGTACGCGCTCGTTGACCTCTACAGCGACGGCTCCGTCGTGAATCAGTATGTGAATTACTAAGTTTAAGGTTTGTGGTTCAAGGTTTAACGTTCCTCTGGTCAACAACCTTGAACCACAAACCTTAAACTATAAGCACTGCCTAATCTTCTCCGCCGTTGCGGCCAACTCATCGGCGGTCGGGCGGGGTTCTAATTTCTGGCTGAAGTCCATATCGGCCATGCTGTTGAGCGGAATAAGGTGAACGTGCGCGTGCGGCACCTCCAACCCGACGACGGCAACACCTATACGCTGACACGGAATCGCTTTTTCAACGGCCGATGCCACGCCTTTAGCAAACAGCATCAGTCCCGCATACAGCGAGTCGTCAAGATCAAAAATATAATCGACCTCCTGTTTCGGAATTACCAGCGTGTGACCTGTCGTAGTAGGCATCACATCCAGAAAAGCCAGAAATTCATCGGTCTCGGCAATCTTATGCGCCGGTATATCACCTGCTATGATACGGGAGAATATGGAAGACATTGCAGTTCGTGGTTTGTAGTTTGTGGTTCGTAGTTAACTAGAG
>JAKONH010000497.1 GCA_022702045.1 Spirosomataceae bacterium | reverse complement strand
GGCCGGAAGGGTCGACGTGGGCAGTGGCGCAATCAGGGTAGCGGTACCGGCCGTGGCACCGGCACGGGCGTTGGTAAGCGACGGTTGATCGGGTCCGACGGTCGCGTTTTTACTGCAGCTGGCGATCAGCATCGTGACCAGCACGGCCGCAGTCATCATTGATTTCTTCATTGGATTATGCGTGTTTGACTAGTCAAAAATGCCGGGTAGATATGAAGAAATGCTTAAGAAAACATTAATTTGACAAAAGCCTCACCGCCGGGCACCGCGCCCTTTCGGGGTGCTGACAATTTCGTTGAGCAGTATTGTCAGGTCATTGTTCATCAGCCGAATTTCCGTTTCCAGTTGCCCCAGCATGGTAGCCCGCAGCGTCAGCGCTTCGGCGTCGTACTGCCCCCCTTCTCCGAAATAATCGACCTCATGGTGTGGCTTACGCGCCCGTTTCCCGGCCGCATTCAGTGACGTCAGCACTTCCCAACGATCCCGAAGTTCAGTAACGACTGTGCGGCTGGTATCGCTTCTGGGCTGATTGAGGTAATACCAGACCAGCGGGGCAAACTGAGTAGAAGTACGGGGCTTCTGCCAAACATCGCGCAGGGGGTTACGCACATGTGGATAGTCGACGCGGGGTGGTTTCTGCCGCAGGGCCAGCACACCAAGGCCACCTTCACCCACACCACCGGCAATGTGCAGCCAGTCGGCTGCGATGTGCTGTTCGTGCAGGTTCAGCAGACTGGCACCGATAATAGCTACGGATCCGATAGTAATGGCACTGATTGTCATGCGTTTTTCGCGCAGATTCTCCCGACGCGTCAGCAGTGTAGCGGTCAGGGTTGCCCGTTTTGTTTCGCAGTCGAGCAGCGCCGAAGCAGTGGCAATGTCAGCACTGGCCAGTTGAATCTGATCGGAAATTCGCTGCCGCACAGCCAGATATGCCGTCGACGGTACATTACCCGTCTCCTGTGCTTCCAGCATCGTTAGCTGCGCCAGTAATGAAGGTAGGCCAACGGCCTGGGCCATATGCAGCGCCCGCGGCCCGTACCGGCCCCGCAATAGGGCTTCCTCTGCTGACCCGGCCATCAGAGCAGCCGGACGGAATACGTAGCCGGACGTATGACTCGAATCGACTTCGCAATGGTCCTGCGCTACGCGTTGCAGGGCTTCCGATGCCCGCCGGCCGCTCATACAGCTGGTTATCAGCAGCGTTATCAATACGCCAACTAGTGTGTGCTGGCGTGCACTCAAACCGTTTGTTTTCATGAAATTGGAAGATGAATACTTGTCCTGATTGGTCGTTGACCGATTGGCAGCAGGTGCCGTCGACGGTGATGCGCGGGCGCTTACTGACCTGACGATGCCAATTCTGCACCATCTCTTTTTGACTGGTTGGGAGATGACGAAATAAAAACACCGTCGCCGTTGCTATCATCTTCGGATGACGGGAACGACGACGGTGTTCATTAATTTGACAGTAAAACTATCAAGCAGGGGGTAAACTAAGTACATACTGCAGCAGTTGCGGATAATGCATTAACCGGAGTCAGGGCATTTTGTCTGCCCGACTCCGACCAATTGATTTATTGGACCAGGTATGACTGACCGTTCAGCGTCAACACCGATGCCCGCAGGATGTCCCGTTTCTGAAGCTGAACCTGCCCGTCGCCCAGCGGCTGTGCGTAGCCGTCGACGGTGATGGCGCTGCCTTTTGGTGCCAGCGTTGTTAGCTGGTATGCTACGTGAGGTGGCACCTTCACAACAGTCTGATCACTTAGTATCAACCCGTTTGCCCGGCCTTCACGGTCCAGTTGGTAGTCGGCTACTTTACTGGTCACTGTTCGGCGGGTCGGTGTCACCGGCGTCTGGGGAGCCGCTGGGGGCGTGTCGACAATCTGTGTGTTGCCGGTGTCGAGTTTCACCAGTTTGAAAATGGATTCGCCCAGCGGACTGATTTGGTTATACCCCATCACCGTAACGCGATTTCCGGCTTTTACGGCTGTGTTTACCTGCTGCCCCATGTGCGCGCCGAAGCGGACAGTTGTGGGTGTTCCGCTACTATTTAGCGTAAAGCCATTCAAAATGCCGTCGTCGTTGGCCGTCAGTTGACCGACGCTACCAGTCACAGTTGTCAGCGACGTCATGGCTTGGGCTTGGGGGCCACGGAGCCCGCCGGGCCCCGGTCCTATTGGGCCTCTTGGCCCTGGCCCAGCCAGTTGGATAGGGGGAGCTGCTACACCTGATGGAACTTGTGCGATTGTGAGGGGAGCTGCCAGAGTGCCTACTATAAGGGCGGTGTACAGAATTCGATTCGTTTGCATGTGTGTCGTTGTTTTCGTTACGTCAGCAAACCTACCGGCCTCAGTTTAGGGCCGCCTGAAGACTGCATTAATGTTTCTTAAGTCATTCCAGAGCGACAATACCTAACTCGACATCGTACCTGGTTCAACCATTGACCGGCTGTACAATCTGACGTGTCAACAAGGCGATCGTGGATTTAACAATTTCATCATCAACACGTTAAAAGCGCGTCGTAATTTTGGACTATCTATCGACTGTTAATTGACATCTTCACAAGTAACTGTCAGCCAGTTGGTTGATCGTTGGCCGTAACCATGCACAAACCCATCAGCGCCCAAGAAACAGACCTGCTACGCGATCTGGCGCAGGGGAACCTGACAGCTTTCGACGCGCTCTATGACCGCTATCGTCAGCCCGTCTACACCAACATTGTCAAACTGGTCAGACAGACCGAAACCGCCGAAGACATTCTTCAGGAGGTTTTTGTCGCGCTATGGGAAAACCGGCATAAGATCGACACGGGTAAGTCGGTTGGCGGCTGGTTGTTCGTCGTCAGTCACAACAAAGCATTGTCGGTACTGAAGAAACAGGTGCGGGAATCGGTCGTTGTTTCCTGGCAGCCGGACGTTCCCGACGCTCCCGCTACCGACGACCGGCCCGACGATGAACTGTACAACATGCAGATGGCGCTGATCGAGGAAGCAGTCGAGCACCTGCCCGCCCGCAAGCGCGACGTATTTCGACGTTGCCGCTTCGAAGGGCAATCATCCGAAGAAGTAGCGCATCAAATCGGCATTTCGACGGCGTCGGTCGACGATTACCTCAAACAGTCAACGCGCTTCATCCGCGACTATATCCGCACACGCACGACGCCTTCGCAATTGGCGATACTGGCCGGGCTGCTTTTCTGGCTGGATTGATACGTAATCGGGCTCGATTTACGGATCGAGCCCGACGGCATTGCTACTAGCAGAACGCTTGTTAGTCAAGTAGCACCGTCACCTTCCTCCTTACCCGGCCCGTTTCGACCAGTTCGTGCGCCTTAGCCATCTCGTCAAAACGAAATTCAAGCGCGATGTGTGATCGGATATGTCCGCTGTCCGACAGGTCAGCGATCGACGTCATGTCAGTCCCGTCAGACTGAACCATCGTTCCGACCAACCAAATACCGCGTTGGCGCCTGCTCTACAACTGATTCCGGAAAATTGCCCGTCGGAATGCCAATCACCGTTCCTCCCGGTTTAACGATGTCGATCGAGCGCGTCAGCGTGTCGCTTTCGATGGTATCCGGCACAAAATTGACATCCGCTGCTACCTGCTCGAACCGTTGTATGGTATAGTCAATATATTCATTAGCCCCCCCGAATCAGCACAAAATCACGGTTGGGTCGCCAGGCTGCTGTACTACATCAGTCATCCATTTATAATCAAAAAAACAGTAAATGCACAGCGGAATATACTCAACATCAATCTAGATCTTAATACGGCCCAAGGCAGGAAATGATTCAGCTTGTCATATCGGCTAACCTACCTATGTTATTCGCAGTTTGATGAAATGACGATTCACAATCGCCGTTAAAACTACCGTACACGATTGCCCCAAAACGCAAGCAGTCAGCACTTCCTAACGAAGTAGGTTGCCGTCCAATCGCTACTACACATAATACTCCTGGGTGGTTTGGCTGCAAGGGGGTCAGTGACTATCATGTTCTACCGTATTTCCGATTTCCGTCACCCGTTTACGACGATATCCTGGATTCGCTCATGGTTGTCAGAGGGGTATACCGTAAAACGCAACTCAGCAACCGTATCACTACGGTTGCTGAGTTCTGCTGATGATTCAATACAAGTACTTGATACCTGATTCGTTTCACTGGAACACGCTATTGAACAGGTGATGCATTCGGATCAATAGCGACTACCAGTGTCTCTCCACACCGGCACATTATTTTTGCCGTGGCGAGAAAAAGGCGAACGCATAGTTGAGTTGAATTGCGATAATTACGGCAATGCTTAGATATGAGTTTACGAAACAGAGTAACGCACCGGCAAAGTAAAGTGTCTGAGCTGTCAGTATCCTCTTCTTAATTGGCTTATAAACAGTATCCCGTGTTTCTTCGGCAATAAAATCATGCTTTTTCGCATAAGCCCAGTTTATATAAAGTCCCAGCCCCATCAAGAATATATTGAACCAGTACAAAAAAACTGGAAACTTATAACTGATATGATCACCCAAAAACGCGGTAGAAAAGGGCAGCGTAGATACGAACAGCAGGAACAATAAATTGATCCAGGTCATGTTACGATCACTTTTTTCAATATGCCTGAACTGCGCTGACTGACCCGCCCAAAAAATACCGGCCGTCATAAAGCTTAAGAAATACACCAGAAACTTTGGCATTAGTGCAAGAAAAGCATGAACCAGCTCGTCTTCCGTAACGTGTGACTCAAACTCTGGCACTTTTATTTCCAGCACCAGCAGTGTCATGGCTACCCCAAAAACGGCATCACTTATGGCGTTGATACGCTCGGCACTCTGACCAGCCAGCTTATTATACGTTAACTTCATAGTGTGGTAGTGCGCTTAAAAATTTACCCGTACGAACGGACCTATGTTCACATCTGCCTTGACATGATCGTCGGCTGTATGCTCTTCTATTTCAACGCCTACGCCAAAGCCAATTTTTTCGTGATACTGCGCCCCAAGTTTGATCTGCTGCGTGCTGAACGTATGCCCCTGAGCATAGTTGATTGCCGTACGGGCTTCCAGTCGGGTAACCAGACGCCATTTTTCGTTCAGCTCCGGTAGATAACCTAATACAAGCAACAGCTGACCATCTGGATTTTTGGTAACAGCTGAAGACAAATTCGCGTAGAGCAGCCATTCCTCATTCTCCCGGAGGTATTGAAGCCCTACTCTGGCACTAAATGGATAATGTGAGGAAGCATACGTGCCAGCCGTAATACCGAAGTGGCTTTTAAAATTGTACGAAAAAATGTTGTAGTTCACAAATCCAGGATGTTCACTTTCGTAATTAGGCAGGTGCATTTCACTACGCGAAATGACAGTCCATTTCCCTTGTTTGTCAATCGGTTCTAGGAAGAAAAATTCTGACGTTAGTCCTTTATGTCCGCCCAGTACGTCGATGTAAACCTGTGACTGCGCTTTAAGATCGACACAAGCAACCAGTAGTAAGGCAATAAATAAGAATAGCTGTTTTTTCATGTTGGCCTACCTGTGATGACTTACCTATTTTGCCTGACCTATATCCAAACGATCAAATTTTCCATCAGCGTTTTGATGAAATTTAAAAAACACGTTAAACGTCCCCCAATTTCCAGCCTGAAACCGCCCATATATATCTTTACCAGTATTATCAACCTTGTCGATAGAAAGGTATTTTTCAGTCCCACAGGCGTGTGTAACGAAATCGTTAAAATCTCGTGGGCTACCATCATCCGTCATTGTTGGCTTGGCCGTGAAATAGGCCAGGAATGTTTCCCGGTCGCCACCCTGCCAGGCTTGCAGAGCTTGTTTTACAGTTGCGTTTGTAATTTTTGAAACGTCCATAATCTGTTTCTGTCTAGGGTAAGTTGGTATTTGTTTGCCGTTGGTTTGCAGGCTGTCAGCAGGGCTTAAAAGGCACAGTAACGCCAGCCCTATTATTGAGAGCACATTCATTCTAGCATATCAATAGGTTGTCTACCAGTGTACTATTCGGCAGTGGCTAGCGGATGCTGTAAATAGATAATAATCAGATTCAGAAGTAGAAACGGTAGTTCAACCCCAACGCCCTTCAGATCTTTATCGAGCAGGTGGAAGCAAATGATAAGCAGGATCGTAACCGCCATCAGGAAATTTCCCCAGACAAATGTTTTGGGAAAAATGAGTAACACAGCACTCAGTGTGGTCAAAAAACCTAGTGTAGCTACGCCTGCTTTACTGAAATGCCACTTACCAAATAGGGTTAGCATGTCGGGGCTCCCGGACAGCATTGCCCATCCTTGCTTGAAGCCCATAAATACGGCTACCAGCATCAACACAAGGTTTATTCCTTTTAGTACCATCATTTATCAACAGGTAAAACCCGGATTGGTCGCCCAATCCGGGTTTAGTGGATAGACTAACTACCGGGTTGTATAGCCACCGTTAGCAAAGATGGTTTGTCCGGTAATCCACCAGCCATCCGTTACCAGAAACTCAACCAATGGAGCTATATCCTTAATATCAGTCAAACCGCCCAGAGCTGCTGCTGACTTATGATAGGCTACCGCATCAGGGCTTTCCTGTCCGTAAAAGAAAGGTGTATCCATTGGGCCGGGCGCTACCGCTGTTACAGAGATACCCCGTTCACCAAACTCTTTTGAAGCCGCCCGGGTAAAGTGTTCAACGGGTGCTTTCATACCTTCATAAGTCGAATACAAGCCCGTGTAAGCGGCTAGCAGCGACGTAACAATGGTGCAGATTTTACCTCCGTCGTTCAGTTTTTTACCAGCTTCCTGAATAAAAAAATACGCCACTTTTGAGTTGATGTCGCTCATACTGTCGTATTCTTCTTCCGTCGTGTCGACAAACGGTTTTTTCAGTACTTTGCCCACTGTATTAATTGCGATGTCGATACCGCCAAACGTCGCGACGGTTTCCTCAAACAACTTGGCAATGTTTTTTATGTCGGTCAGATCAGCCTGAAACAGAAAGGCCTCTGCACCCAAAGCCTGTACATCGGCCACTGTTTGCTCGGCATCAGCTTTAGTCGATTCACTATTGTAATGAATAGCGAGTTTAGCGCCTTGTGCAGCCAAATTACGGCTTAGCAATCCACCCAGATTTTTAGCCCCTCCTGCAATTAGGATTACTTTTCCGTTGATACTTTTTTTTGACATAATCAGGTGTGTTTTTTACTATTTGGCTACAAAACTATGTACCCTTATGATCACCACTATGGTGAACTTTTCGGATTCTACAAACCCTTGTGTTTATCCCTATATTGACCGGGCGTCTGGCCTACGTATTTTTTAAAGAATTTGTTGAAATTCGATGGATCATAGGTCAGCATCCGAGCAATTTCGGCCACAGACAATGTGGTGTTAAGCATCAGTTGCTGGCTTTTCTCAATGATCTTGGCAATGTAGAAATGACAGGGGTGCTGCCCTCGTGTTTCCTGAATGATGGCAATCAGGTGTTTGTGCGATATGCACAGCTCACGTGAGATATCGTTGAGCTCAAGCATTACGGTCACCTTCCCACTTATCAGATCGGCTAAGTGCTGATCGAGAAAGCAAAAGTATCGATCGGTTATTTCGACCTTCCGCGCCGAAACGGTATCAATTGGCCGCGCTATTCTATTATTTGGCGATGTATCCACTACCATAGACACAACCTAATTGTGTACTAATTTAGAATTCTCCTTATTCAGTTGACTGGAGACGACCTGGCTATGAAAAGGTCAACACAAACGCACAAAATTTTAACAATTCCGTAATACAGAAAGCATCCCCCTGGGGTGAGAGTCGGTGTATTTAGGGGTGAGTATGGAGCAAACCACCCAACAACTAATCGACAAATTCTGGGCCGGCACCGCCACCGAGGCCGAGAAGCAGCGACTCGTCCGTGCGCTCGACTCGCCCGGTGCCGACTGGCAGGCGGGGTTACGGCAGGCGTTTGACGAACAACAACCAACGACGGGTTCGCTAACGGATGCCCAGTCGGCGCGGGTGCTGATGCGGATACACCGGCAATTACTCGGTACCCAGGAAGCGCCGGCTCCGTTTACGGTCTGGCGGCAGTGGGGGCGGTGGGCAGCGGCCGCTGTACTACTACTGGTTGCTGGCCTGGGAGTCTGGTTCCTGAACCAACTAACGCAGCCAGCATCGATACTGGCCGAACAAACCACACCGGCGCGCTGGCAGCTTACGCACCAGACCAATCAAACGACCGCACCACAGCGGCTTTCGCTGCCCGATGGGTCAACATTGACGCTACAACCCGGTAGTTCGGTCAGCTATTATCAACCGTTTGGGCAATCCTCCCGCGACATCAGCATGAGTGGCGACGTGCTGTACAAGGTGGCCAAAGATCCAGCGCATCCGTTTACCGTACTGACCAACGGTATTACGACGACCGCGCTGGGCACGCAGTTTCGGGTACAGACCACCGCTAACCACCGCGTGTCGATCCGGCTGCTGGAAGGGCGCGTCGTGGTGCGGGCCACGCCAGCCAGTGGGCTGACTATGACCGACACCTACCTGAGACCCGGTCAGGAGCTGAACGTCGATACAGAGTCGGCAAAGCTAACGGTGACAGCTTCCCACCCAGCACCTACGTCGGCAGCAGTGATCAGCCGCCCCGTGGTAGTACCAGCCCGCCCAAATCCGCCGGGACTGGTCTTCAACAAAGAGTCGTTGGAAACCGTGCTGAATCGGGTGAGTCAGCGCTACAACGTCCAGATTGATGTCAACCCGGCAGACGTGCAGGGCTTGTCGTTTTCGGGTTCGTTTGCGGCCAATGATTCCGTAACGGTTGTCCTGAACGCCGTTTGTCTCACCAACAATTTGTCGTTTACGCAGGAATCAGGACGAGTCGTCGTCAGACGATCTCCCTAGTTTACTCCATGTAACAGCCAGTCATTCCGTTTATGCACGCGTCGTTTCGGCGATACCCGCATCACCCCAAAACCGGGGTAGCAGGACTCCTTTTTGCCATTTTTTTAACACACAACACCCCAATGAAACAGTACTTACCTACCGCTTTACACCGATTACCGGTCTGGCTGCTACTCCTGTTGCTAGCTTCACAGGCCATGGCTCAGCCGACAGCCCGGATGCGCGGCACCGTGCTCGATGAAACCGGTCAGCCACTGGTTGGCGTAACCATCCTGATCGACGAAGAGCGGGGCACTGCAGCCAGCCCATCCGCAGCGCGCGGTACCACCAGTGATGCGAAAGGTCTTTTTGCTTTCGATAACCTGCGGGCGGGTGGTCGCTACACAGTCACAGCCAGCTACATTGGCTACGAAAAGCAGACTACACCCAATTTTCTGATCAACGCCGGCGACAACAATAGTCTACTGATTCGGATGAACCCCGAGCAGCGGACGCTGAACGATGTTGTAATTATTGGTTACGGTGCCCAGTCGAAAGCGAAAGTGACTGGCGTGATTTCGCAGGTGAAAGGACAGGAAATGAACCGCTACAACGGCAGCAGCTTCGCCCAGCAACTGGCGGGTAAAGCCGCGGGAGTCGTCATCAATGATGCCTCAGCCCAGCCAGGCTCCGACCCGCAGATTGTGATTCGGGGTATCGGTACGCTGACGGCCGGACGTAACCCGCTCATCGTTGTCGACGGGTTTCCGTTATCGGAAGGCTCGTCGCTCAACTCGATTAATCCGCAGGACATCGAAACCATCGATATTCTGAAAGACCCCTCGTCGGCCGCTATCTACGGGTCGCGGGCGGCCAATGGTGTCGTACTGATTACGACTAAGAGAGGCAAGGCGGAAAAAATGACCGTATCGCTCGACGTATATGCGGGTTTTCAGGAGCGGTCCGACAACGTGAAGTACGTTGACGCTTACCAGGCCGCGCTGTTCTTCACCGAAGCCCGCGACTGGGGATATGTCTCGAAAAATCCGACGAGCCGGAGCATCAACGATGACCGGGCCACCCGCCTGAGCAAAGGAGCCAGCCTGCGCGAACTTCGCCTGAATTACCTCGACCCCTGGCTCACTAATCAGCAGGGACTAACCAACACCAACTGGCTAAACGAAATTTTCCATAAAGGGGCAATCAGCAGCTACAACCTGTCGTTTGCGGGTGGTTCCGATAAAACCAATTACTACGTATCGGCCAATTTTTTCGACCAGCAGGGGATTGTGATCAACAACGGCCTGAAGCGCTACAGCGGTACGGTAAAGGTTGACTCGAAGCTGTCGGACAAGATAATGATGGGCGTAAGTCTGAACCCATCATACAATTCGCAGAACTACTTTACCAATGATGCGAACTTCTCAACCGACCCAGTTTCCAACGGCTACATCATGTACCCGATGTTCAGCCCGTACAACGCCGATGGCACGCTGTCAATCAGTACACAGATCAAGGCTAATACTGCCGAAGACGGCGCACTGGGCGAAAATGCGGTAGCGCTGGCCTACCGAATAAAGAACCAGCGTAATCTGTTTCGCACGTTCGGCAATGCGTACCTGAGCTACCAACCTATCGAAGGACTGACCGTAAAAACGCTGCTTGGTGGCGATGTACGCAGTAACTTTTTCGACTTCTACAACCCGTCGGATCTGGGTGGCTACCGGGCTGCGGCCCCCAAACCGGCGGTCGCTATCGAATCGCGGGACTTCATTACGAACTTCCTGACGGAGAACACCGTCACGTATTCCAAACAGTTTACCGATCATCAACTCGATTTGTTAGGAGGCTATACGTACCAGCAGGAGAACAGCGCCAACAGCAGCGTAACTGGGTCGAACATTGCCGATAACAACATCACCAACATCGGTGGTGCCAGCGCCTTTTTAGCTTCAGCCGAACGCTACACCTGGACGCAACTTTCGTATCTGGCGCGGGCGCAGTATGCGTTTAAAAATAAATACCTGTTCTCGGCTACGATCCGGCGCGATGGTTCGTCGCGATTCGGCAATGACCGCAAATGGGGAAACTTTCCTTCCGTAACAGGCGGCTGGATTATCTCGAACGAAGACTTCTTCCCACAAAGCAAACTCATCACCTTCGCCAAAGTACGGGGTAGCTGGGGCCAGTCGGGGAACAACCAGATCGGTTCGTATAGCTCGAAAGCCCTTGTCAACAGTGATAATTACCTCTGGGGTAACAACCTGGCAGCTGGCTTTGCAGCCGCGACTACGGCCAACCCGAATCTGTCGTGGGAGACCAAAACTGCCACTAACGTGGGGCTAAACCTTGGCCTGGGCAATCGGTTCACGGTATCAGCCGACTATTATTTTTCCATCACCAAAGATCTGCTGCTGAACGTACCTGTACCGGAACAATCGGGCTTTAGCTCGTCCATCCAGAATGTGGGCAAGATTCAGAACAGCGGCCTCGAACTCGAACTGACGGGCAACAACATTAACCTCGGCCCGGTAAAATGGGGCTTCAGTGGTAACATCGCCACGAATAAGAACAAAGTACTGGCGCTGGCACCGGGTCAGGATCAGATCATTGCGGGCGCAGCCAGTCAGTTCCTGACGAAAGTGGGCGGACCTATTGCTCAACTCTACGGCTACAACATCACGGGGGTCTACAAAACACAGGAGGACCTTAACAACACAC
>JAKONH010000475.1 GCA_022702045.1 Spirosomataceae bacterium | reverse complement strand
CGAGGTTGTTGAGCATGATGATCGGACTCTCGTTGAAGCGGAAGTTCTTGACAGGAAACTTGATCCGCCCGTTTTCGATGTAGAAGGTTCCGTCGCGGGTCAGGCCGGTATACAGCATGGTTTGCGGATCGACAGCGCGGATGTACCAGAGCTTGGTGACGAGGATACCGCGGGGTGTCGTCCGGATCATTTCTTCCAGCGAGGAATTGCCACCCAGCATAATCAGGTTGCCCGGGTAAGGCGTAGCTTTCTTGCCGGTCTTTTGCGCCCAGTACCGGCTGTACGCCAGATTCCTGACCACGCCTTTCTCGATCCACATCGTTTTCTCCTGCGGCCGGCCATCGCCCGACCAGGGGGAGGCTGGTAACTCGGGGTTGGTTGGGTCAGAGTAGATCGTTATCCGGTCGTCGACGATTTTGTCGCCCAGCCGCGATTTGCCCCCGGCCTTGCTGAAGTAGGAACGACCTTCGTCGGCCGAACGGGCGTCGAGGTCGGCGTAGATGTTTTCGATCAGTACCGACCCTGCCGTCGGTTCGAGAATGACGGTGTACTTGCCGGGTTCGAGCGCCCGTGCCTCGGCCGATGCCCGCGCTTTCTGCATGGCAATACGGGTGGTCGAAGCCGTGTCGAGTTTGGCAAAGTCGCTGTAGCCGCGGGTTACGTAGCCAGATCCTTTGCCGTCGGGCGTGCGCACTGTCAGCGAGAAGTTGACGTTTGTGCTGGGGTAGTAGGCGAACAATCCTTTCGAATTCATCATGGCGCTAACCCCATAATTGTCTTCCAGAAAACCCGCGCCAACCAGGTTTGCGTCGCGGGTTAGGATTAGGCTTTTACCGGCGGCAGCAGCCCGATCGGCCGACGAAATATTGGCCGTCGAGTCAAAAAAGCCGTTTGTTTTCAAGTACTGCTGCGGGCCAAGCACCCCTACGTACTCCGGGTTTTCGGGGGCGAGTCGGGCCAGTTCTTCTGACCGGCGGACAACTTTTTCAAGCGACGCGTCATCGAATTCATCGATTGTCGCGACACCGACTTTTTTGCCGAATGCCGATTGAACGGCCAGGTTTTTATTGGTCACCGATCCGCTTGTCGACACCTCGTTACGAGCGTAGCGCAGGTTGCCACGCTCCTCGCTCAGGAGGTTGACTTCGCAGTCATCGGCTTTTGAGTAACTCAGAACTTTAGTCAGCAGGGCTTTAGCGTCCGCTTCAGTGAGAATGGCCATGGGATAGGCGGGTTCAATAGTTAAAGTTTATGGTTTACTATTTGAAGTCACTGACACGAACCGTGCTGGTGCCAGTAACCTTAAACGTTAACCTATAAACCTTAATAAACTATGCGTTAAATTTTCCGGGCGGTGTTGATGACGTTGACGCCTTTGAAGCGGGCCGTAGCGCTGCCGTGCGAAACGGCATTTGACTGCGTAGGTTGCCCTTTGCCGTCGAAGAAAGCGCCCCCCAGCCGGAAGTCGCGCTGATCGCAGACGGCGACGCAGGAATTCCAGAACTCCTGCGTGTTCGATTGATAGGCTACGTCTTTAAGCATGCTCACGATCTGCCCGTTTTTGATCTCGTAGAAGAGCTGTCCGCCAAACTGGAAGTTGTAGCGCTGCTGATCGATAGAGAACGAACCGTCGCCGATGATGTAGATGCCTTTCTCAACGTTTTTGATCATCTCGGCTACCGACAGGGGCGTTTTGCCGGCTGCCAGCGACACGTTGGCCATGCGCTGAAACTGCACCGAACTCCAGTTGTCGGCATAGCAACAGCCCTGCGAATGGGTTTCGCCGATGATGTGTACCTGATCGCGGATAGCCTGGTAGTTGACCAGAGTTCCATCTTTGACCAGGTCCCAGCGCTGGGTTTCGACACCCTCATCGTCCCAGCCGACAGCGCCTAACGAGTTGGGTTGCGTCTTGTCGGCGAAGAAGTTAACGAGCTTACTGCCGTAGTTGAAATTTTTCGACTCCCACTTGTCGAGTGTCGCGAAGGACGTACCGGCGAAGTTAGCTTCGTAGCCCAGCACGCGGTCAAGTTCAAGCGGATGTCCCACCGACTCGTGGATGGTCAGCCAGGTATGGGAGGGGTCGAGCACCAGATCGTACTTGCCCGCTTCGACCGACTTGGCCGACAGTTTCTGCTTCGCCTGTTTAGCGGCCGCGGTGATGTCTTCCAGTATGTCGTAGCCCATGTTGTAGCGGGTCGTTATACCGGTGACCTTGTCAGACGGGTTCGCCTGCAGGTAGTCGTAGCTCATGCCCATGGGCGCGCTCAACGCCTGCCGGGTTTCGAACTTGCCCGTTTTTGGGTCGATGGCCGTGACGGTGAAGGTAGGCCAGATCCGGTGAATGTCCTGATCGGCGTAAGTCCCATCGGTGGACGCAAAATACTTCTGTTCATTCACCAGGAAAAGTTGCGAGTTGACGAAGTTGGCGCCGTTCTTCAGGGCCGCGGCATTGGACGTCAACAAGAGGTCCGCTTTTTCCTTTATGGGTACTTCAAAGGCGTTGGTTTTAATGGGCGCTTTCCAGCTTACCTCGCCGAATCCCTTCTGGGGCGCCAGTTGAACCGGCGTCTTCATCAGGGTTGCATTGGCTTTGGCAATGGAAACGGCTTTCTCAGCGGCCTTCGCCATATCTGCTTCTGACCGGGCATCGACAATGGCGGCAAAGCCCCAGCAGCCATCGGCAATGACCCGAACCCCCACGCCAAACGACTCGGTGTTGATCAGGTTCTCGACTTTGTCTTCGCGGGTGATGACGAACTGATTGAGGTAGCGACCGATCCGCACGTCGGCGTAGGTCGCGCCTTTGCTTTTGGCGGCATTGAGGGCTGCGTCGGCCAGGCGCTTTTTGACCGACACATCCAGACCCGGCTCCAGTAGCGCTTCGGGCGCGACGGTGCGGGAAAAGGCGGGTA
Organism: Spirosomataceae bacterium; assembly: GCA_022702045.1. Classification (GTDB taxonomy): domain Bacteria; phylum Bacteroidota; class Bacteroidia; order Cytophagales; family Spirosomataceae; genus Spirosoma. Next base: position 2,753 of record JAKONH010000475.1, on the reverse strand, counting down.
ACGACGGCAGGAGCAGACTGCCCGCGCCCATACCCGTTAACTGAATAAACTGACGACGATCCAAGTGGGTGGGAGGGTTATGGTTTATAGTTCGTGGTTTGTAGTTAGCTACCGCATCAGTGGTACCGGCGGTAGCTAACCACAAACTATAAACTGATTACACTGCGTCTGACAAACTGGTAAATGTAAAGTCGCGAATTTTCATCGGTGGAATCAGGTTACCACCCGACCGGACGGGTTTGCCCAGGGCTTCAAGGTTGTTGAGCATGATAACCGGGCTTTCGTTGAAGCGGAAGTTTTTGACGGGGAATTTGATCTGCCCATTCTCGATGTAGAAGGTTCCGTCGCGGGTCAGGCCTGTGTAGAGCAGCGTCTGCGGATCGACGGCGCGGATATACCACAGGCGGGTGACGAGGATGCCTTTCTCCGTGCCTTTGATCATATCGAGTAGTGACTGATTACCACCCTGCACGATGAACCCCGCTGGACCGGGAATCGGCTTGACTCCTTTTTTGTCGGCCCAGTACCGTGAATGGGGTATGTTTTTAACTATGCCGTTCTCGATCCAGGTTGTTTTTTCCTGTGGCAGTCCGTCGTTGCCGCCACCGCCACCGAAGCGACCACCGCCCCCACCACCTCCTCCGCCAAATGGCGATAGCGGAAGCTCACTGTTCATAGGATCGGTGTATATCGTGATGCGCTCATCGAAGAGTTTTTCACCCTGCCGGGTGCCGCCCCCTTTCTTGCTTAGAAACGAGCGCCCTTCATCGGCAGAGCGGGCGTCCATACTGCGCATCATATTCTGCAGCAGTTCGACTGACGCTGTGGGTTCGAGAATGACGGTGTATTTGCCCGGTTCGAGCGCCCGCGCATTCACCGACGCGAGGGCTTTTTGCATGGCTACTTCGGTGGTGCCGCGCGTATTCAGCTTGCTGACATCGGTAAAGTCGGGTCGGGCGTAGCCCGAGCCGGTGCCGTCGGCGGTGCGGACCGTGACGGAAAAATCGACATTGGTAGCCTTGTTGTAGCCGAATAATCCCTTGCTGTTACCGATGGCTGAAAAACCGGTAGTGTCTTCCATATAACCAGCGGCCGTGAGGTTTTTCTTGCGGCAGGGGTCAATGCTATCGAAGGTGGCCTGCGCCCGAAAATCCGGGTCGATTTTCGCGGTGCTATCGGCAAACGTCTGCGGGTCCAGGTACGTCTGCGGCCCCAGCATAGGCATGTATTCGGGGTTCTCCGGTGCCAGCCGGGCAATTTCTTCGGCCCGTCGGACGGTTTTTTCCAGCGACGTGCTGTCGAACTCATTGATTGTCGCCGTACCAGCTTTCTTACCGAAAACAGCTGTTATGGCTAAACTCAGGTTGTCTGACTCACCACTAGTCGACACGGCATTGCGAGCGTAGCGGATGTTACCCCGCCGACTACCCGACAGGTTAGCGCTTAGCTCGTCGGCTTTCGACAACGACAACACTTTGTCGATGATCTGCTTGGCTTCTTCTTTGGAAAGTATGGGCATAGAGGAAGGGGAAATGCGGTTTTCGGTTTACGGTAGCTGACCGGTCTGGGCTACACTAGCCACCGTAAACCATAAACTGAAAACCGTATACCGATTTAGATTTTCCGGGCGGTATTGATGACGTTAACGCCTTTGAAGCGGGCCGTGGCGCTGCCGTGCGAGACGGCGCTGCTTTGAGACGGCTGCCCTTTCCCATCGCTGAACGCACCACCCAGCCGGTAGTCGCTCTCGTCGCAGACAGCCACGCAGGAGTTCCAGAACTCGCGGGTGTTGGCCTGATAGGCCACGTCTTTAAGCATGCCCACGATCTGCCCGTTCTTGATCTCGTAGAAGAGCTGTCCGCCGAACTGGAAGTTGTAGCGTTGCTGATCGATGGAGAACGAACCGTCGCCGATGATGTAGATGCCTTTGTCGACACCCTTGATCATGTCCTGTACCGACAGCGGGGTTTTACCCGGCGCCAGCGATACGTTCGGCATGCGTTGGAACTGCACCGAACTCCAGTTATCGGCATAGCAGCAGCCCTGCGACTCCTTCTCCCCGATGATATGTACCTGATCGCGGATAGCCTGGTAGTTGACCAGAATGCCGTCTTTGACCAGATCCCAGCGTTTGGTTTTAACGCCCTCGTCGTCCCAGCCGACGGCCCCCAATGAACCGGGCTGTGTTTTGTCGGCGAAGAAGTTGACCACTTGGCTACCGTAGTTGAAGTTCTTTGATTTCCACTTGTCGAGCGTGACAAACGAGGTACCAGCGTAGTTGGCTTCGTAGCCCAGCACGCGGTCGAGCTCCAGTGGGTGGCCTACCGATTCGTGGATGGTCAGCCAAGTGTGTGAGGGGTCGAGTACCAGGTCGTACTTGCCCGCTTCGACCGACTTGGCCGACAGCTTTTCCTTTGCCTGCTTTGCCGCTGCGGTGATATCTTCGAGCATGTCGTAGCCCATGTTGTAGCGGGTTGTAACACCCCCAACCTTGTCGGATGGGTTCGCCTGCAGGTATTCATAGCCCATACCCATCGGGGCACTGAGCGAGTCGCGGGTGGCAAACCGGCCGTTCTGCGGGTCGACAGCCGTAACGGTGAAGTTGGGGCCAATCCGGTGGATATCCTGATCAGCATAGGTACCGTCGGTTGACGCAAAATACTTCTGCTCGTTGATTTGCAGCAGCACATTGTTGACGAAGTTGGCGCCGTTTTTCATGGCAGCCGCGTTACAGGCCAGCAACAGCTCAACCT
>JAKONH010000357.1 GCA_022702045.1 Spirosomataceae bacterium | reverse complement strand
TCGCTGATCGAGACCGAACAGACGGGCAATGTCGGCATGGTAAGGTGCGGGCATCTCGCTCGACATATCGTATAGCAGCCGCGCGTATGGATCGGTGCCCAGATCGTCGGCGCGGGCCGGAAACAGGATGCTTTTGCCCCGCTCGTCGGATACGTGAATATTCATCAACAGGACATTGCCGTCCATCGAGCGCAGCGCTTTCAGCCGTTCGCAGCAGGCCAGCAGTTCATCGGCCGTGGCATCTGTCGCGACGCCGTCGGTAATGTTGATGACCGTGGGGGGATATACGTCGTTATCCTGCTGCGTGGCCAGCCACTGCTCAACCAGCGATTCGGCCAGGCAGATCGCGCTTTTCATGGGCGTGCGGTAGTTGTGCACCGCGTTGAGCCAGACCGGCCGTTTTTCCGTCACTGTCACCGCCCGCCCCCGAATGCTTCGCTCGACCGTGACTTCATCGACCCGGATGGTAGCCCCGGCCAGTTCGGCGGGGGTAAGAAAGAACTTGCCTGCCATTGCTCCCGACCAGAGCGACACGGCCTGCTCGTCGTTGAGACCGCCGTAGCCGATGAGGGCGATGTCGTAATAATGCCGGACCTCGTCGCCTTTCTGGCAGCGCAGTACCAGTTCCAGCAGCGTCTGATTGACGATCTGCGCTACCGCTGCCGCCTTCGACAGCACCCGCCCCCGGTAGGTCGTTCGCTCGTCCATCGACCCCGATTGATCAATCAGAAACAAAAAAGCCGTGGGCGACTGCCGCATGATTTGCGCCGAGTAAGGCCGGGCTTTTATGGGCGTTTGCAGGAGGGTGTCCAGCGCCTGCTGCCAGTCGGAAACGGGCAGGGCGGACGAGCGGACGGGGGATTGATCGGGCATGGCAGTGGTACGCAAGTTACAGCGTTATACCTACCGGTACAACTGCGCCAGCTGCTGTGTCAACTCCTTATGTAGTTGAGTAAAATGCATCGTCAGGTCCGTCCCATTGGTCATGTACTGGTAGGCCGATTCCGCTGTCAAGTGCGCTATCTCGGCCTGTAACGCCTGCTGCCGGTCGGTAAGGCGATGCAGCCACTGCCGGAGCGTATCGATACTGTACGCTGTATCGTCCTGAACGAGAAACAGCCGTCCGGCGGTCAGGTCCTGCACCAGCCGCCGGACGGTGGGTAAGTCCTGCCGTTGGTAGGCGTCGTTGAGCTGCATCATAAAAGCCGTTGCCTGCGCCATGCGATCGGGGTCGGCTGCGTGCCGGTCGGGGTGGGCGAGTGTGACGGCCTGCCGGTAAAGCCGCTTGAGTTCATGCTGTGCCGTCTCTGCCAGATCGACCGGCTGATGCGCGATGGCGTCCTGAATGACCCGGTTGGTGTTGTCGAGTCGTTCCTGCCAGCCCCGCGCGGCTTCCGCATCGCTCCGCCGACCCGTCTGTCCCGCCCGTCGCTGGGCGAGCTGTAGTTGCACCGCCAGTAACTCAGTCAGCAGATCGCCCACCTGCCCCCGCAGCAGCCGGTAGTACTGCTCAATTTGATACTGACACCCTGCTTTATCAGCCTCCAGTTGGGCTACCGTTTCCTCCAGCGCCCGAATCTGGGCTACTAGACGTACTGTAGCGGGGTGGAGAGTAAGGGCGGTTTGTTGTATATTTATCAAGGATGAGTATCACATTATGGATGAAAACTTTTTATTTAAACTCAGCCATAATAGCCGAAGCACATTTTTGCTTGTAATCTTTTGCTATTCCTTTTATAGTATCTGTGCTACCTTCATTATATGTGTTTACTTTGAGTAAGCTCTCATCATTCATTCGCCACTTTTGTATGTCAGATACAACTGTTTCGCTCATGTGCGATTGATGAGTTTGCTCTATTAGTTTTTCTATTTGTAAATTACTTGCTGACTTGTCTTTTATTAAAGTATAAAGACCTTTGATTAAATCATTCAAATGGCCTTTTATTGGTTTATTAGTTGATAGTTGTGAATTATATACGCTCTTTACTTTTTTGTCTGCATGGATGAAAAGTCTTCCTTCCCCTTGCTGACTCATACCTTTCACTATGGAATTTTTTGTTAATTCAGCCCCTTTCCTTCGAGTTTCCAGCGACATGTAAGCGTTTGGTTCAGGGATATAAATAGCCTTTTCGAACCTTCTATTTATTTCAAGTCGAACCTGATGCTCGTAATCATTGATTATAGTTATAATATTTAAGATTTTACCAACAGCTTCATCGCTTACCGTATTGGTCTGTTTAGCATATTTAGCTGGTTTTTTCGAAAGTTTACTAGTTGTTTCTGGAAGAGTACTGCTAACCTCAGAGTTGATAGCTCTTAAAATCATATCCCTGTCTGCTACCCAATTATATCCACCTGTAAAAATCTGTTTATCATAATTTTCCTTGAAAGAAGAAGCTACATTGTCAATATCTCCCCTTTTCGTAGAGTCATATATCGGATCGTTAAAGACATCTTGATCGATAGATCGCACAATTACATTGTCAGAAATAGTTAGAAGTTTATCTTGAAAACTTATAGCTTCATGGTCTAACGTTAGTATACTACGAGCATCTTTAAATGGAAAAATGTATCCTTTCTCGTCAGAAGTAGTAGCGTTCCAAGTAAATGCAAAGCAAGACCCTATAACTCCTTTTTCTTTCATTAGGTTAATAATTTCATTGCATTGGGTGTCAAGATTTGCAATCTTTTCGTCTCCGTATTTCTTGTTTAATGCGATGGAAATTACCCTTTTGGTCGTTGAATTTTTATTTGCTTCTGAAATGTCATTGATTATTTGAATGGCGTTCTGTTTGTTGGTGATCAAAACTTCTATGATAATTATAGAATCAACTTTTGATGGAAATATATCTGTTGAATAGAAAGCTGATTTCTCGGGAATGTACGCTCCATTCATACTGCCAGTAGTCGATTGCGTTAGCTTATCTGGTACACGACTAGTACTTTTTGTAGTGCTTACTGCTTTTCCATAATTACGCTCCGGGGTCATTCTTGTACTCATAATTGTAGCTAGTTAAGAGTGAAAATTACCTTCGCTGCGTCTGCTTTTCTACTTCTTCTAACGTTTTCCCTTCCTTGTGAAACTCCCGATTCAGGCTATTTACAATGTCATCCTGCGTGATCGGTCGCTGTCGTTTGACGGCGATCATCACGCAGGAGCGTAGGACATTCATAATAAGGGCTCCAGAGATGGCAAAGCGTTCGGCGATTTTGTCGAAGTCGACTTTTGAGTCGATGGGTACGGAGCCGTTAAAAGCCTGTCGCCAAAGCTGCGCCCGTTTCGATGCGTTGGGAGCAGGGAAGTAGATCATCGACTGGAAACGTCGGGCGAAGGCTTCGTCGATGTTGTCTTTCAGGTTGGTTGCCAATACGATTACGCCGGGAAAGTTTTCCATCCGCTGAAGCAGGAAGGCGACTTCCTGGTTGGCGTGCCGGTCGTTGGAGGAGTTCGTTTCGGTGCGTTTGCCAAACAGCGCGTCGGCTTCGTCAAAGAATAGAATCCAGCGTCGGCGCTCGGCGAGATCGAAGACGCGTCCGAGGTTTTTTTCGGTTTCGCCGATGTATTTAGAGACGATCATCGACAGGTCGATGCGGTACACGTCCAGGCCGGTCGATTTGCCCAGTAGGCCCGCCGTTAGCGTTTTGCCGGTGCCGGGTGGGCCGTAGAACAGCGCCCGGTAGCCAGGCTTGATATATTTTTTGAGGTGCGAGTTTTGCAGCAGATCCGCCGAATTGTCGATCCAGATTTTGATTTCCTTGACTTCTTCCATGATCTGAAAATCAAGGATTAAGTCGTCCCAGTCGAGGGTGGTCGTGATGCGACTAGCGGGGAAGTCGGTACTGCAGTCGGGACGGTTGCTTTCGCCGGTTGTCAGCAGGGCGCGATACTCGTCGGAGATGGTCAGTGAGCCGCAGGTTTCGGGTTCGTTCGGACCGGCGGGACCAACCAGGATGATGTTCAACTGGGTCAGTGCTGACTCGTGAAATAGGTGCGTCTGCAGGCGAATGCGTCGCGTCAGGTCGTCACCCGCCACGAGAAAGAGCAGCGTTTCGACGGTAGGCAAGAAGCCGCCCCGGCTGTTGTCACGGATGCCGCCGAATTCGGTAAAGGTCCGGTCGTAGGTGCTGTTGCGGGTGTAAAAAAAGTCGAGTACCTGTGGCCGGATGTGTGGGGCCAGTGTCATGATGAGCATTAGCCGCTCGAAGTTGTCCAGCTTGTGTTCGCGCACCAGCCGGGCATAAGCCGAATCGCTTTCGGACAGGTCTGGCTCATCAACTTCCTCAACCGTACTATACGGTCCATCCTGATCGAAGTAAATCTGAAAACGGGCTGCTATGACCGTGCTGAGCCAATCCAGCTCCCATTGCAAGGCCGTTGCATTAGCCGTGATAGCAAACACCTCGGCGAAGGTTACGTCACTCATCGGTTGTCAGAGATGGTTTGTTAGTTTGCGTTAACTGATCGATTGCCTGCTGTTGTGTCTGGATGGGCCTGCGGTAGCGCAGGTAGGCGATGCCCCAGCCCAGCGTGAAGGCGGCTCCCAGCAAAAACAGTATTTCGACCAGCGCGACCCAGGGATTTAGCGGATTCATCAGGAAAGCAGATGGGTATAGTCCAGGTTGTTGCCCCGACGCATCTGTTCCTGCCAGATGCGCAGTTCGTCCCAGCGCCCGTCGGCAGCCAGTCCGGCCTGACCGGGCCAGGTGACGGGGTCGTAGGTAAACAGCAGCGGTCCGTGTTCGGCCAGCACCCGGCGCACCGTCGTGACAGGCGTCTGGGCCAGTTGCTCGAAGCGAAAAATGCCGATGCCGTTCAGAATGGCTTCGGCTTTTGCATTGATGCCCGCCAGCTCCTTCAGGTCGTCGCTGCCGGGCGTCACGACGAACACTTCCTCAACTTCGGGTTCGATAATCGGAATCACGTCGGTATCGGCCTGTAACAGCCGCCGGGTGGTCATCAGGTTGCGCAGGCGCTGTTCGTAATACCGGCTGAAGATCAGGTACCCCAGCAGAGCCGTTCCCTGCAGCATCAGGAAATGCAACAGGCTGGCGTTCTGGAGGTGATACGGATTTAGATCGAACATACTAGCGTTGGGCTATAACCAGCGTTACGCGCCGGTTTGCTTCTCGGCCTTCGGGCAGGGCGTTCGGCGCAATGGGATTTTTATCGCCCATGGCCACCACTGTAAACTGCCGGTTAGAGATGCCCTGTTTTACGAGTTGATCCCGTACCGCCACCGCCCGCGCCCGCGACAGCCGGAGATTACCCGCGACGGTACCCACGCTATCTGTATGGCCCGTGATCCGGAGCCGTTCGCGCGGGTGGATACGCAGATAAGCAACAGCTTCATGGGCGAACCGTTCATTGTCGGGTGTATGAATGTATTCAGTGCCTCCCGTCGGGAAATACAACTGAAGCGGGTGAAACAGATCGACGTAGTACT
>JAKONH010000356.1 GCA_022702045.1 Spirosomataceae bacterium | reverse complement strand
GATCAAAAATGCCGCCCCCCCCATCAACATTCTGAGTGATTTAGGTGTTCGTGAAGCGGCTGCGCTCTGGGTGTTTGCCCCACTAGGGCTGCTGGCCTCCGTGCTGCTAACGGCCACGCTGACGCTCTGGCTGGTCAACGTGCTGACGCCCGTCCTGATCGGACTGATCTGGGTGTGGCGACTCAATCTGGCAACTGAATGACGATCGTTTTACTGACAATCAGCGTCCTGTATGCGCTGCTTACCCTGTTACTCTGGCAGAGCTGGCTGCACATCCCAGCGCCAAAACCGGCCGGATCGCTGGCGGCTGGTCCATCGCTGACGGTGGTCATCCCCGTGCGGAACGAAGCGGCCAATATCGGCGCACTTCTGAACGATCTGGCCCGGCAGACATACGCTACGTTCGAAGTCATCGTCGCCGACGATTCATCGACCGATGATACCCGGCTGCTGGTTCGGGAAGCTATGTTCGCCTTTCCGCAGCCGCTACACCTGCTCTCGCTGACCGACGAACCCACCACCTCACCCAAGAAGCGGGCGATCAGCCAAAGCATCGGGCAGGCGCGGGGCGACCTGATTGTTACAACCGATGGCGACTGCCGCGTGGGTCCCGACTGGCTGGCATCCTTTGCCGCAGCTTATCAACAGACCGGTGCTAAACTGCTGTCAGGGCCGGTGACGTTTACAGCCGATCAGACACTGACTGACAGGCTACAAATCGTTGAATTTGCCAGCCTGATCGGGTCGGGGGCGGCAACGATGGCCTTGGGCCGACCAACTATGTGCAACGGTGCCAACCTCTGCTACGAAAAGCGGGTCTTCACGGAAGTTGGGGGCTTTGCCGGGGTCGACCACCTGGCGTCGGGCGACGACGAACTGCTGATGCATAAGATTGCCCGACGGTATCCGGACGGCGTTCGGTTTTTGAAAGCCCCAGCCGCTATCGTGCAGACCCAACCACACCGATCTTGGCGGGCCTTTTACCAGCAGCGTCGGCGGTGGGCGAGTAAATGGCGGGCGTACGAGTCGTACGGACCAACGGTGTTGGCCGTGTTTATTTTTTTGAGCAACCTGGCCCCGGTGCTTGCTTTATTGGGGTGGTTGAGTGGATTTTTAAACGTTTCGGTTCTACTGGGAGTTGTGCTGCTGAAGTCCCTGCCGGAGTTTTTGTTTTTACGACAGGTTCTTGTTTTTTTACAAAAAAAATCGTCGGTCCGGTCGATCCCAATTACGCAGTTGCTTTATCCGGTGTACGTGGTTTTCTTCGGACTGGCCGCGCAGGGAAAAGGTTACCGCTGGAAAGGCCGGCGACTGGAATAACGTTGGTATTCGGTTTACGGGGTTCGGTATACGGTTTGCTCCGCAGGCAACTGAATGTACGAACGCCATCTCCACCAGGAGCGAACCGTAAACTGTAAACCATAAACCGTAGACCAAACGAATGGGATTCTTTCTGCACAAGTCGAATTTTCTGCTCAGAACCGTATATCCTGAGTTCTGGTGGAAGGTAGAGGGCGACGTAGAACCAACCATTTACCTGACGTTCGACGACGGCCCTATTCCTGACGTGACGGAATTCGTGCTCGAACAGCTCGACCGGTATGCGGCCCAGGCTACGTTCTTCTGCATCGGCGATAACGTTCGTAAGCATCGTAACGTTCTGTATCAGGTGCTGGAAGCCGGACATATGGTGGGCAACCATACCTACAATCACCTCAACGGTTGGAAAACGGACGACGAGACGTATCTGGAAAATGTGCAATCCTGTCAGCACATGCTGGGTGTCGAAACGGCCCTGTTTCGTCCGCCGTATGGCCGTATACGCAAGACACAGGCCGCGCAGGTGATGGAACACCATTCAGTGGTGATGTGGGACGTGCTGACCGGGGATTTCGACCAAACCATGGCACCGGATGTTTGCCTGAAGAAAAGTATTCAACATGCCGAGCCCGGTTCGATCGTCGTCTTTCACGATAGCCTGAAAGCGTGGCCGAACATGCGCTATGTATTGCCCCGATTGCTGGCTCATTTTGCCGAACGCGATTACACGTTCCGGGCCGTTCCGCAGCCTGTCTACGCCGGTTTTTGATGAACCGACGTGCCTGCTCCGGCGTTGCTTCCGCATGACTTACATCGAAACGCACGCGCACGTATACGACGAACAGTTTGCCGCTGACTCGCCCGACGGTACTGACGTAGTTGGCCGCGCCCGCGAAGCCGGTATTACCCAGCTCTGGATGCCCAACTGTGCCCGAGAAACCGTTTCCGGTATGATGGCACTTGCCGAACAGTACCCCGACACTTGTCTGCCCATGATGGGGTTGCACCCGGCTTATGTCAACGACACGGTCGACGACGAGTTAGCCGCTGTCGAGCAGTGGCTAAACAAACAGCCATTCATCGCGATAGGGGAGATTGGCCTAGACTTTTACTGGGACATGACCTACGTTGACCGGCAGTTTATGGCTTTCGAAACACAACTGCGCTGGGCGGCCGAACGAGATCTGTTTGTATCGATGCACACCCGCTCCGGCCATGACCGCAACGCCTTTACCGAAGCCGCCGACCTGATCGAAAAGCTGGCGTTGCCCGGCCTTACGGGTATTTTTCATTGCTTTGTCGGCACGCTCGATGAGGCCCGACGGGCTACCGAGATGGGCTTCAAGCTAGGTATTGGCGGTGTCAGTACGTTCAAAAACGGCGGACTCGACAAGGTGCTACCCCATATTGGTCTGGAGCACCTGGTGTTGGAAACCGACGCGCCGTATCTGGCCCCGGTGCCGTATCGGGGTAAGCGCAACGAACCCGCCTATATTCCACTTATCGCTCAGCGTGTCGCCGATTTAAAGCAGATGCCCGTTGCGGAGATTGCCCGCCAGACCACTGCAAATGCCAAGGCTTTGCTGGAAAAAAGGTATTGACAGGAATACAGGATTAGCAGGACTTAAGGGGTTGTCCATGCATCCTTCCTGTCATCCCGATCCCGCAAGGGATCATAGAAAAGGGTTTTTACTTGTTCATAAACAGCATCTGAAGGTTGGCAGGCAGTCGGATACACTGGAGAAAACGGCGTTTATTTGCTCGGTCCGCATCATCCGCGTGCCCAAAATTCTGTTAATCCTGTAATCCTGTCTATAACTTGCGGCCTATGCCGTACACAACCATTTGCCTGACGCCTGCCCAGCCCCGGCAGGCGTCAGTGATTTCCCCAGCGCGCTCGGTGTTGGTCATTTATACCGGCGGGACCTTTGGTATGGTCTACGACGCCAAAGCCAGTCAGCTCATTCCGTTTAATTTTGAACAAGTACTCGACCGCGTGCCGGAACTGAATCGGCTCGATTTTCAGATCAACATAACCATGCTGAGCGAGATCATCGACTCCTCAAACATGACCCCCGCCATCTGGGTTGAACTGGCGCAACTGATCGAGCGGAACTACACGCAGTATGACAGTTTCGTAATTCTGCACGGTACCGATACGATGTCGTACACGGCGTCGGCGCTTAGCTTTATGCTGTCGGGACTGAACAAACCTGTTATTCTGACCGGTGCGCAGTTGCCCATTGGAGTGGCCCGATCCGATGCCCGCGAGAACTTCATCACGGCGCTAGAAATTGCCGCTGCACAGATCGATGGACAGCCCATCGTGCCAGAAGTGTGCGTGTATTTCAACTCGTTGCTGCTGCGCGGCAATCGCTCGACCAAGCGCGAAAGCATACAGTTTAACGCCTTCGCGTCGGAGAACTACCCGCATCTGGCCAACGCCGGGGTGAGCATCGATTACAACCGCCCGTTTATCCGCCCTGTCGAACCCAACCAACCGCTAACGGTACAGACCAACCTCGATCCGAATGTCGCCATACTGAAGCTTTTTCCGGGTATCACGCCGATTGTGGTCGAAGCGATCGTGATGAACCCGGCGCTGCGGGGTGTGGTGCTGGAAACCTTCGGGGCCGGAAACGCGACCACGGAAAGCTGGTTTCTGGACATGCTGAAAGCTGCTATCGAACGCGACCTGACCATTTTCAACGTTTCGCAGTGTGAAGGGGGGCGGGTAACGCAGGGGCAGTACCAGACCAGCAAGCGTATGGCCGAGATTGGCGTGGTCAGCGGTGCCGACATCACAACCGAAGCCGCTATCACGAAACTGATGGTCGTACTAGGGCAGGAGAAGGACCCGGCGCGGGTGAGTGCTCGTCTGAGTCAGCCAATTAGTGGAGAAATGAGCCTGTAAGCAACTTTTTTTGTGGTCAGGACTTGACTATGGTCATTCAGACGTGCATCTTTGCAGTCCCAAATCACACAGAGAGCTGCCGGAGTGGTCGAACGGGTCTGATTCGAAATCAGAAGTACTCGCAAGGGTACCGGGGGTTCGAATCCCTCGCTCTCTGC
>JAKONH010000429.1 GCA_022702045.1 Spirosomataceae bacterium | reverse complement strand
GTATGGCCGATTACAATCACCAGCAAGTCGAAAAAAAATGGCAGCAGTTCTGGGATGAGCACAACACGTTCAGCCCCGACACCGACAAACCGGGCGCGGTCCGACCAAAGTACTATGCGCTCGATATGTTTCCCTACCCGTCGGGTGCGGGGCTGCACGTCGGCCACCCGCTGGGGTACATCGCGTCGGATATTGTCGCCCGCTACAAACGACTGAAAGGGTATAACGTACTGCATCCCATGGGCTTCGACTCCTTTGGGCTACCCGCCGAACAGTACGCCATTCAGACCGGTCAGCACCCGGCCGTAACCACCGATACCAACCTGACGCGCTACATTGAGCAACTAAAAAATATTGGGTTCAGCTACGACTGGACCCGTGAAATCCGCACGTCGGACCCAGCTTATTACAAGTGGACGCAGTGGATTTTCATGGAGCTGTTCCGGTCGTGGTACAATAAGGAAACTGACCGTGCTGAGCCAATCGAAACCCTGATTGCCAAGTTTGTCGCCAACGGAACGGCGGGCGTTCGGGCTGCCTGCGATGATGACGTAACGAGCTTCACCGCTGATGAGTGGAACGCCCTAAGCGAAACGGAGCAATACGCCATCACGCTCAAGTACCGCCTGACGTTCCTGGCCAATGCGGTTGTAAACTGGTGCCCGGCACTCGGTACTGTGTTGGCTAACGACGAAGTAAAAGACGGTGTATCCGAACGGGGAGGTTATCCCGTCGAGCAGAAACTGATGCGGCAATGGATGATGCGAATCACCGCCTACGCCGACCGGCTGCTCACCGGCCTCGACACCATCGACTGGACCGAATCGATCAAGGAACAGCAGCGCAACTGGATTGGCAAATCAGTCGGCGCCAGTGTTAAGTTCAAGGTTGATAACAGCGCAGCAACCGAAACATACATCGAAGTCTTCACCACCCGCGTCGATACCATTTATGGCGTGACGTTTATGGTACTGGCGCCCGAACACGAACTGGTACCGAGCCTGACGACACCCGAACAGCAGCAGGCCGTCGAAGGCTATATCAACGCAGCCAAGATGCGTTCGGAGCGCGACCGGATGGCCGACGTGAAAGGCGTGTCGGGCGTGTTTACGGGTAGCTACTGCCTCAACCCACTGAACGGCGCGCCGGTCCCCATCTATCTGGCCGACTACGTACTGGCAGGCTACGGCACGGGCGCGGTCATGGCCGTTCCGTCAGGGGATCAACGCGACTACGGCTTTGCGAAGCATTTCAACCTGCCGATCATTCCGGTACTCGACGCCCAGAAAGACCTCGATCAGCAAGCCGACAACACAAAAGAAGGTCGCTATACGAATTCGGGTATCATCGACGGCATGACCTATAAGGAAGCTACGGCGACGCTGATTAGTTGGTTAGAGGAATGCGGGTTGGGGAAAGGTAAAGTCAATTTCCGTCTGCGCGACGCCGTCTTCAGCCGTCAACGCTACTGGGGCGAACCTGTTCCGGTGTTTTTCGGCGAAAACGGTTTGCCCTATCTGATCGACGAGTCAGACCTGCCGCTCGAATTGCCGGCCATCGACAAATACCTGCCGACCGAAACGGGCGAGCCACCACTGGGCCGCGCCGAGGGGTGGAAATACAAGGCAGTCTATGACTACGAACTAAGCACGATGCCGGGCTGGGCAGGTTCCTCGTGGTACTGGTACCGCTACATGGACCCGCATAACCCCGACCGCTTCGCCAGCAAAACAGCGGTCGATTACTGGCAGGACGTGGACCTGTACATTGGTGGTACCGAGCACGCAACGGGTCACCTGCTTTACAGCCGATTCTGGAACAAGTTTCTGAAAGACCGGGGCTACGTGCCACAGGATGAGCCGTTCAAAAAGCTTATCAACCAGGGCATGATTCAGGGCCGGAGTAATTTCGTGTACCGGATTAAAGGCACGGGTGTCGAAAGTACCGCCCCGGTATTTGTTTCGCTCAATCAGATCAACGGACAGGACGTAACGCCCCTGCACGCCGACGTAAACCTTGTCGACAACGATGTACTGGACATTGACGCGTTCAAAAAGTCGCGCCCTGATCTAACAGAAAGTGCCGAGTTCATTACCGAACCCGATGGCAAATTCATCGTTGGTGCAGAAGTGGAGAAGATGTCGAAGTCGAAGTTCAACGTGGTGAACCCCGACGACATCGTCACGAAGTACGGGGCCGACGTGCTGCGGCTGTACGAGATGTTCCTCGGCCCCTTGGAACAGGCCAAACCCTGGAACACCAATGGCATCGACGGCGTCTACCGCTTTATCCGTAAGTTCTGGCGACTGTTCTACAAAGACAGTCCAGCCGGAGCAGCCACAACGGGAGAGGGCGAGTGGATCGTGACGGATGAAAACCCCACGCCTGCCGAGCTGAAGGTGCTACACCGCACGATTCAGAAAGCGGAGAACGACATCGAGACCTATTCGTTCAACACGTCGGTGTCGGCCTTCATGGTCTGCGTCAACGAGCTGACGAGCCTGAACTGCCACAAGCGAAGCATTTTGCAGGAACTGGTGCTGCTGCTGTCGCCCTACGCGCCCCACGTTGCGGAGGAGTTGTGGGCCAAACTGGGCAACGCCCCCGGTACGGTATCCTATGCGCCGTTCCCGGTCTTCAACCCGAATTACCTGGTTGAAGACTCATTCGAGTATCCGATTCAGATCAACGGAAAAGTGCGAACTACACTCAGTTTCCCCGTCGACCGGGCACCGAAAGAAATCGAGAGCGAGGTGCTGGCCAATGAAGTTGTGCAGAAATGGCTGGAAGGCAAGATACCCAAAAAAGTCGTTGTCGTACCCAAGCGCATCGTCAACGTGGTAATTTAATCACGTTCACATAATTCATGCGACACAGGCCCGGCTAGCAAGTAGTCGGGCCTGTGTCGTATAAGGAGTTCAGCCAGCGGGAGAGACATTATAGCTCGATAAAAATGACACTTTGCTCACAACGCTTGTCACTGTCTTGGGCTCTCTTCAGCACATTATCCAACCGGTTCTGTCTTGTTCTTCGAGCGGGCCTTCGAATGCACTGTTTCACCATTTCCGCACACGCTTCATGATCTATCAAAAAATGGCATTCGGCCTGGCGCTAGCTGCAACACTCGCCAGTTTCACTAACCAAACCACGCAAGGCGCAACGGCTGCCCTATCGGGAACAACCGCCCGGCATCCGCGTCAAACCAAGGCCGTAGCCGCCCCGACGGCAACTGTTCCGTTTACGGTAGTGCAGCGTTACTTCGTCAAAAACACAGTCAGGAACGCACCGGATAACCCCCGGATTGACGATCAGGCTACGTTCGACAACCTGTTTGGCGCAGCTGCAGTCATGGGTAAGAATGGCCTGCCCACATCGATTGATTTCGCCAAACAATCCGTCATTGCCGTTATCTGTCCCGCAACGAACCGGGCCACGGAGCTACTACCGGTAAGCCTTATCAAACAAGCCAATGAGAAGCTGGTGTTCACCTACAGGAAAACGACAGGAGCCGCTCAGACTTACACGACACAGCCTTCCCTGGCTGTTCTGATCGACAAAAGCGCGGCCGGAACGGTCGTACTGAACGAACAGCCGTAGTGCCGATCGAGCGCTGGCCGGTTTATCGACGGCCTAGCCCGGTTTACGACACGATAAACCCTATTCGTCGGAATTGTGGTCACGAGAGGGTCAGCTACCGGTAGGTTTGTACAGTCAATATACTCCGAACCGACCATGACCCTCTCTACCATTGGCCTTATTCACATCATCGCGGCTGTAGTAGCCTTGCTCACCGGCACCCTTATTTTCTTCATTAATAAGGGTGGGCTATTGCACCGGCGGATCGGTTACGGCTACGTGGTCAGTATGCTGGTGCTGAACATCTCGGCGTTCATGATCTACCGGCTGTTCGGCAAGTTTGGGCCCTTCCACATCGCGGCTCTGTTCAGCACAACTTCCATTCTGGGCGGTATGGTGCCTGCCCTGCTCCGCCACCGTGTTCGTAACTGGCTACAGTGGCACTATTACTTCATGAACTGGTCGGTCGTTGGGCTGTATGCTGCGTTCTGGGCCGA
>JAKONH010000420.1 GCA_022702045.1 Spirosomataceae bacterium | reverse complement strand
ACAGGAAGAAGAAACCGTTCGTCGGCTGGCGCGGGTTGGCTACGATCAGTGCATCGGATATCTGGCGGGCGGGTTCGATGCCTGGCGGGAAGCCGGTCGTGAAGTCGATACAATTGAGTCGATTTCGGCCGATGACTTTGCGCAACGTTTGACACAAAGCCCGTCGCTGTCGGTGGTCGATGTACGGAAGCCGAGTGAATTTGCGACTGAACATGTAGCCAATGCTGACAATCGGCCACTCGACACCCTCAACGACCACATGGCTGCTTTCAATCACGACAAGCCGGTATATGTACACTGCGCGGGTGGTTATCGGTCGATGGTTGCCAATTCGATTTTGAAGGCACGTGGTTTCGACAATGTGATCAACGTAGAAGGCGGTATAGGCGCCATCCGCAAGACTACCGTACCGGTCGTGACGGATCAGCCGGTTGCGCATTAGTAGGCCACAGCCCTATAAGGTTTTAGGGCTGTAGATCAACAGCATACATCGAAGAACGCTAACCAAGTTGAAGCCCTAACTGTCTGTTTGGCTATGATTCAATTTTTGTCACAGCCGTGGCCATGGTATGTAGCCGGGCCACTCATCGGGTTGACCGTACCGACCCTGCTGCTATTGGGGAATAAAGCCTTTGGCATCTCGTCGTCGCTACGGCACATATGCGCAGCCTGCGTACCGGCCAACCTCGATTTCTTCCGGTACGACTGGCGTAAGGAAAGCTGGAACTTATGGTTCGTCGGCGGAATCGCCGTAGGTGGCTTTATTGGCAATCAATTACTGACCAATCCGGCAGTTCTGACGATTGCACCTGCGACACAGATAGCCTTACAGCAACTGGGTGTACACGATTTCAGTAGCGGTCTGTTACCACTCGACCTGTTTGGATGGGCCGATATGACGGTCGGCAAGGCGCTTATCTTTCTAGTGCTTGGCGGTTTTCTGGTCGGCTTCGGTACGCGCTACGCAGGCGGCTGTACCTCGGGCCATGCGATCATGGGTTTGTCGAATCTGCAATGGCCATCGCTGATCGCTACCCTATGCTTTATGGCCGGTGGTTTCGCTATGACGTATCTGGGGCTCCCCCTTCTTATGCGACTAGCCGGTTTATAACACAAGGTTATTCACTTATTCACAAACTTACCCACATGATTAGTGAGCAAAATTCCAAAACATCACCAACGCAGCAGCGTTCCAAGCCAAATTGGGTATTCGGTCTGGTTGGTGTCGTATTCGGTATCGTCTTTGTCAAGGCAGAGATCGTCTCCTGGTTTCGCATCCAGGAGATGTTCCGACTCGACTCCTTCCATATGTACGGCGTTATTGGTTCAGCGGTATTTGTCGGCCTGCTGTCAGTTCAGTTGATTCGCCGATTCAACATCCGTACGCTACAGGGCGATCCGGTTGCCATTGCGTCTAAACAGTTCAGTCAGGGCCAAATCTGGGGTGGCCTTCTGTTTGGTTTTGGCTGGGCCATAACGGGGGCCTGCCCCGGGCCACTCTTCGCCCAGATTGGCGCGGGCTACACTGCTGTTGGTATTACCTTACTGAGCGCCTTAGCTGGCACCTGGGTTTACGGAGCCACCCGTAAACACCTTCCCCACTGACTTACAGCGCGGGATTTTCGTCAATACCCAACCGGGGCAACCCCGGATTCAGCACGCGCGGCATAATCCGGATGCGAAATACCCGTAGTCCTTTCAGGTCGTAGTCACAGGCGTAAAAGCCCCGTTCGCGTATACCCCGGTACACTGCAGTATAATTTACTTTGATCGGCCAGTTGTTAATGGCCAGTTCGCTCACAACGGCGTCGACAGCTTTGCGCAAGTTGGTAAAAAACGTTGTAACCGGTTCGCGCTGTCGAACGGTATTCAACGAGCCAGTATACGAGATCGTCACTTCATACAAAGGGCGCCCCGCCGACCGGATCCTTGGCACTTTTTCGGGTAATTTTTCCGACATAGCTGAATTTGAGAATAAAATTGAAAAATAATACCGCTATTTTTCAAAGCACAAACTAAATCGCAGTGACAGGCGTTTTACTATCAACTACGCAGGAAACGCCGGACGAACTCTTTCGCCCGGCGTTTTTTTATGTCTATAAAAAAAGCACCCCGATCGCTCGTGAGTGCTTTTTCCGTACCTGCCTGTTTCTGGCTAGCAGATCTTATTTTTTGTACAGGACAGCGTCTACGGCTTCCAGCGTACGCTTTACGCTGGGCAGTATAGCCTCAATCAGCGTTGGTGCATAGGGTAGCGGCAGGTCCATGCTGTTGACCCGGATAACCGGTGCATCCAGGTAGTCGAAGGCATTTCGCTGAATGTTGTACGCCAACTCCGACGAGATAGCCGCCAATGGCCATGCTTCTTCAACAACAACGCAACGGTTGGTTTTCTTCACCGAGTTGATTACCGTTGGGTAATCGATCGGGCGAACCGAGCGTAGGTCGATTACTTCGGCCGACACGCCATTTTTCGCCAGTTCGTCGGCAGCGGCAAGCGCCACTTTCATGATCTTACCAAACGATACGATCGTTACGTCGTTGCCTTCCCGGACGATGTTAGCCTGACCGATCGGAATGAGATACTCTTCTTCCGGCACCTGCCCTTTATCGCCGTACATCAGTTCCGACTCCATGAAAATAACGGGGTCGTTATCGCGAATACAGCTTTTCAGCAGTCCTTTTGCATCATACGGGTTCGACGGTACAACGACTTTCAGACCGGGCGTGTTGGCAAACCAGTTCTCAAAGTTCTGCGAGTGCTGGCTCGACAGCATACCGGCGTTACCCGTAGGACCACGGAATACGATTGGGCACGTATACTGCCCGCCCGACATCGACATAATTTTAGCCGCCGAGTTGATCACCTGGTCAATGGCAACAAGCGAAAAATTGAACGTCATGAACTCAATAACGGGCCGCAGACCGTTGATGGCTGAGCCAACACCGATACCGGCAAAACCCAGCTCAGCGATAGGCGTATCGATCACCCGCTCCGCGCCGAACTCATCGAGCATTCCCTGGCTAACCTTATAGGCACCGTTATACTCAGCGACTTCTTCGCCCATCAGGTACACACTGGCGTCCCGGCGCATTTCTTCCGACATAGCCTCGCGCAGGGCTTCACGGAACTGTATTTCTCTCATAATGAGTTTGTTCGTTTCGGTTCAGAACGGAATTAGCCCGCCTTCTGTCTCGCTGGTCGATGCGATATAGAAGTGCCGACAATACCGTGTCAAAAGTAGCAAAAAGGGGACTACGGGTCAAATTTGGTGTCAGTTAGCCAATAGTGCTAACGACGCTATACTACTTCACAGCCAAGGTATATTGCCTGATTCATGGCAAGCCCTTAACAGGTTATTAAAAAATACTTATTTGTAACCTACTGACCAACATACTATTACAGACATTTATTAAAAATTTTCAAATTATACAGTTATATCCTTACACTCTATTGACTTTATATGGTTGCGGGCTGTGACTGCCTGTCTCACTCAACGTTAAGATTTTTATTACCATGAATAGCTCCATCTGCCGGCCGCTCTGGCCCATTGCGTAGCGTTGGCCTGACCAACGCTTTTGTCCTCCGCTTTTCCGGGTTGCAACAATTCATCTCCTAAAAGATGCCGGAATCGTATTGCCTTTCTAGGCTCGCGTAGAATTACTTATCCTCAATTTTATGAAAAATAACTATTGGAAGCCCGGCTCTTTGTCGGGTGCCGTAGGCGTATCGGTAGCCCATATCTGGGCAGCCTGGGCTTTGGCCGGTACGACGCTTGCTGGTCCTCGGGAGTTGCCCGCCGGACCAACGCCTTCCTCAACAACGACGATCAGTGCGCCGGCGCTGCACACAGACAACGGCCCTGCCGAACGTGTAGCTGTCACCGTTACCGGACAAATCACCGACGAAACGGGCTCGGGTCTGCCGGGTGCCAGCGTCGTTATTAAAGGAACAACCAACGGTACGACCACCGATACCAACGGCTCGTACTCACTCTCATTGCCGACGGGCAATGAAACACTGGTTATCTCGTACATCGGGTATCTGTCGCAGGAGATTCCGGCGGGTGGTCGGGCGCGTATTGATGTCAAACTGGTATCCGACAGCAAGGCGCTGAACGAAGTCGTCGTTGTTGGGTATGGTACGCAGAAACGGTCTGACCTGACGGGTTCGGTCGGTAGCGTCAAGAGCGCCGAACTTCTCGATCGGCCGGCGATCAACATCGAACAGTCGTTGCAGGGCCGTATTGCCGGAGTGAACGTGGCAATCAACTCGGGACGACCGGGTGGTAACTCCAATATTCGTATCCGGGGCTACAGCTCGATCAACGCGACAAACAACCCGCTGTATGTTGTCGACGGCATTATTTGGGCGGCTGGTATAGATGCTCTGAACCCGGCCGACATCGAAAGCATCGATGTATTGAAAGATGCATCGGCAACGGCGATCTACGGTACACGGGGTGCTAATGGTGTTATTCTGGTGACGACCAAACGGGGCCGGAAAGGTGGTACGATCAGCTATGACACCTACGTCAGTTCGGCTACGCTGGCCCGTAAGCGCGACGTGCTGAACGCCCGCGAGTTTCTGGCGCTGGAAGATCAGGCCTACCAGAACGTTGCCAAATTCGATCCGGCGGGCTGGGCTGCTGGCCGGTATGCCAACCGTGATCCACGCATTAAGCGCACGGCGCTGATTGGCAAGCTGTTCGACGCCAACCTGAATCCGCTTTACGACGTCGACTGGCAGGACGAGATTACCCGTAATGCCATCAGTCAGAACCATAACCTGAGCTTTACGGGGGGTGGCGACCAAACTACGTTCGGGTTGTTCCTGAACTACAACGACAACCAGGGCATCATCCGTAACACCTACCTGAAACGCTACACGGGCCGACTCGTGATGGATAGTCAGCTAAAGCCGTGGGTGAAAGTTGGCGCAACGCTAAACTACAGTAATTCCGACGAACGCCGGGGTGATGAAGGAGTTGGCGGTAACAATATTCCTCGGATGATGATCGAGATGGTGCCGATCGTACCGATTCGCTATCCGGATGGGACCTATGGCCGCCGGCAGGACTATCCTGACATGGAAAGTGGTGATAATCCGGTAGCGCTCAGCAATGAGGACAATCGGATGTACAAAAAGCAGGTATTCGGTGCCAACGCCTACGCCGACTTCACGCTTATGCCGGGTCTGAACTTTCGGACTACGCTGGGCGCCAACCTGGCTAGTCAGTACAATCCGTTCTCAGAAACCAATCTGGTACAGCTTACGCGACCATTCCGGGGATATGCCGAAATCTGGAGTTACGACACCAAGTTTTTGCAGTGGCAGAACTATCTGACGTACAACAAGCAGATCAACGCTAACAATTCGCTGAACGTGGTAGCCGGGGTCGAGTTACAGAAGTACACGTATCTGCAATGGTTTTCGGGCGTTGAAAGCCTGCCCGACAACTATTACCAGTACTACAATCTGGGCGTGAGTGGTAACCCGCTGCCGCCGTCGTCGTCGTATAATGCCTATCAGATGGCTTCGTATTTTGCCCGGGCCAACTACAACTACCGCGATAAAATACTGCTGACGACAACGGGACGGTTCGACGGATCGAGCCGGTTCGGGGAAAACAATAAGTTTGCGTTCTTCCCCTCTGCGGCTGTCGCCTGGCGGCTATCGCAGGAAGAGTTCTTGAAAGGCAGCACGGTTATTTCAGACCTGAAAGTGCGGGCCAGCTATGGGCTGACGGGGAACTCCGAGATCAACTCGTATCAGTCACAGGCCAACCTGTCGACCAACGTATCGGTCATCGGCGGCACGCGGGCTCCGGGTACGGTGATCGGGACCCTAGCGAACCCCAACCTGCGGTGGGAGAAAACAGCACAGTATGATTTGGGCGTGTCGATGTCGTTGCTGAAAGGCCGGATTGGTATCGACGCCGATGTGTATCTGAAGCAAACCCGCGATCTGCTGTTGTCGGCACCCGTTCCGCTGTCGAGTGGCTACGCCAGTATCTACAAGAATATAGGTAGCATGGAAAACCGGGGTCTGGAGCTGTCGCTGAATACGGTCAACATCGATAATCAGACGGTAAGCTGGTCGACGAATGTCAACATCTCGTTTCTGCGCAACCGCGTAACGGCCCTGGGCGACGCCAACGACGATATTTTCCCAAACCCATATTTTCTCAACAACACCAACATTTTGCGGGTGGGTGAGTCTGTCGGTTCATTCTACGGACTGGTTCGGACAGGTACTTGGGGCTTGAACGAAGTAGATGAAGCAACTCGATACGGCCGCCGGCCTGGCGATTTGAAATTCCAGGATTTGAACAACGACGGACAGATCAACGATCAGGACCGGGCAATTACGGGCAAAGGAATTCCGACGGGTTACGGTACGCTCAGCAACACCGTCCGCGTGAAAGGCTTCGACCTGACACTCGACCTGCAGTATTCGTACGGAAACGACATCCTGAACCTGACGCATCATTCGGCGCTCGACCGGACGGGTCAGGCCAATAGCTACGGTGAAGTACTGAACGGCTGGACACCCGAGAATCAGAACACGATGATCGCTCAAGCGCGTCCTTCGTATGTGTACTACGACTCGAAAATCGACTCGTACAAAGTAGAAGACGGCTCGTTTCTGCGGGGCCGTAACCTGGTGCTGGGCTATACC
The DNA here is from genome assembly GCA_022702045.1 of Spirosomataceae bacterium. Classification (GTDB taxonomy): domain Bacteria; phylum Bacteroidota; class Bacteroidia; order Cytophagales; family Spirosomataceae; genus Spirosoma. The sequence goes on along the minus strand of JAKONH010000420.1, from coordinate 6,971 downwards.
CTGCCATCAGAACTGGTGCAGCGGTGGAAACTGAGCCGGCTCCGGGCCTATGTATCTGCACAAAACTTCTTTGTGCTGACCAAATACAGTGGTTATGATCCCGAAGTATCGACCTATGGTGATGCCTTCGCGCAGGGGATTCAATTCTTCGATTACCCCAAATCGCGCGTGTTTACGGCGGGTCTGAACATTTCGCTCTAACCGACAACCTCAACGAATAAACTCATGAACCGATTCTTTAAGCCACTGTACGGCCTGTTGCTGGGTGGCACGTTACTGGGCAGCTACGGCTGTACCAACTACCTCGACGAGGTAAACCGATCGAATTTCTCCCAAACCAGTTATTTCACATCGGCCAGTCAGGCGCAGTCGGCCGTCGATGGTCTATACGCGTCGCTGCGTATGTTCACTACCGACAATGGCTATGGTGAACGGCCCTGGGTGACGCTGGAACTGATCAACGGACACGCAACGACGCTGGGACAGAGTTTTTTCAACAGCCAGTTTATCAACCAGACCGCCGATGCGGCTAACCCGCCTTTCCGGACGATCTGGCAAAGCAGCTTTAATGCCATTGGAAGCGCCAACCTCGCCATTCAGCGTATTCCAGCCATTTCGATGGATGAAGCGCTGAAGAAAAACCTGCTGGGCCAGGCGTATTTCATGCGGGCTTTCTTTTACTATCACTTGGTCCGGCTGTACGGCGATGTACCGCTCATTCTCGATCCTATCGACGCGTCGAGTACGCAGCTGTACCCAACCCGGTCGCCACAGGCTGATGTGTATGCACTGATCGTCAATGATCTGAAGCAGGCGGAACAGGCGGGCCTTCCCACTGCCGATCAAACGGGGCGGGTGTCGACCGGCGCGGTCAAGTCGCTGCTGTCAAGTGTTTACCTGACGATGGCAGGCTACCCGCTGCAACGGACCGAGAACTACGCGCTGGCGGCTGCGAAAGCCAAGGAAGTTATCGACCTGAACGTGTATCCGCTCTTCACGTCGTATGAATATCTGCACGACAATGCGCATAAAAATCAGGGCGAACTGATCCTACAGGCCCAGTATTCAAGCGCCATTGCGACTAACTCGATCAGCGCGCAGGTAATTCCGTACTTCGCCCGTGTGTCGGTATACGGCGATGAGTATGGTTCGCTGATTCCGACGGAAGGCTTTTACAGTACATACGAATCGGGCGATCTGCGGGCGCAGGAACGGCAGTTCTACTTCACACAGTATCCGTCGATTACCGACACGACCCGTACTGTTCAGTTTCGCGTTCACGCCCTGTACAAGTACTTCCACAAGGAAAGCGCGCTGAATCGGAACGTCAACTCCGACCAGAACTGGACGCTGCTGCGCATGCCGGAAGTAATACTGATCTATGCAGAGGCTTCGAATGAGGCAAGCGGTCCGACGGCAACAGCGTACGCACAAATCAACGCGATTCGTAGCCGGGCCAAGCTACCAGCGTTGACCGGACTGACGAAAGATCAGTTCCGCGAAGCGATTTGGAAAGAGCGGTACCACGAACTGGCTTACGAAAACAAAGCGTATTTCGACACGCAGCGCACGCGCAAGGTCTACGATGTTCGCAACAACCGGATGGTCGATGCGATTGGCTTTACCAACGAAAGCGGTACGACCTTCACCGAGAAGTACCTACTGTGGGGCCTTCCGCAGTACGAGATCAACAACAACCGGGCGCTCACTCAGAATACTGGCTGGTAATGCATTGTGAGAAGTAAAAAAGGGCGGCATCTCGATGAGGTGACGCCCTTTTTTGTGTAGTCTGGACCGGTCCGCGCTACGGTGGCCGCCAGCGCGGGTCCACGTCTGGTAGCCGTTAGGTTAATCACGTATCCATCAAAAATAGCCAGGATATGTTGTCGGTATCCGTCGAATTAGGTACGTAAGGCAGGCTGCTTTTTAGGTCGCTTCGCGCCCACCAGACGTGGACGGCTGGGCTACACTACACAAAAACCTTCCGTGCGTCGATCAGTAACTGTGCTTTCTGACCAAGCGAAAGGTGAAGGGGCAGTTGGGCCAGACCGATGAGCCGGCGCATAACTTCGACGGCGGTAAACTGCTGGCGAAGGCTATCGTCAACCGGAGCCTTTTCGCGGTACAAAGCCAGTACTCGTTCGGCCATCTTATCCGGCTGATTAGCTAGTTGCAGATGAGCCACAAACACACCCAGGTCATATTCGGGTGGTCCGTAGAAACAGAATTCAGGATCGATAATTTTGGGGCCAGCGTCGGTATGAAGCCAGCTACCGGGATAATAATCGCCGTGGAGCAGGGTCGGTCCGTCGGCCAGATACACATCTCCCAGCCGTTGAGCAGCAGTCTTTAATGCACTATCCGTTTTGTAGGACATGGCCAGTTCCTGCAAACCCGGCTGCACAGTGTCCAGGTCGAACCCATTGTCGACCAGGAATGGGTACACAAACAGGTGCTCGTGGTTAAGTGCCCGCATAGCCTTGTTACTAAAAACAGGCGTGGGTGTAACTACCGCGAAGTGATGATGCAAATTGGCCAGGTAATCCGTCAGCACCGCTTGCTCGTCATCACTCAGCAGTTGGCCGGGCTGGTACAGCGTTGTATAGTCCGGCGCCTGTCCCAGATCTTCCAGTACCAGTATGTTATTCTCGGGATCAAGGCCCATTAACTGTGGCATCTGCTCCGCCAGCATCGGCACAGACTGAACAGCTTCATAGAAATACCCTTCGATGACGGCCCGCTCCGCCGGTGCTACTATAGTGGGGTACTTCTCGACGTACCCCCGCGCCTGCTTGATAATCAGCGTTCGAATAGGTGTGCTGACCCGCAGTGTATAATTCATGTTTCCCTCACCGGGCTTTTCCAGCGTCGTGATCGGTTCAGACTCGTCGATCCAGCCGCGCCGGACGAGATAATCCCGAAGTAGCTGGGGTTCCTGGTCGTTCAGCAGCATAGACAGGTGGGGTTTTAGTAAAGGAAGCTGAAACAACTGCCTAACTACCGTACAACCGCCAGCTTTCCGGCCACGCCTTCCATACCCGTTGCCGTTACGACCACGACCAGATAAACACCCGTTTGCGCCGGGCGTCCCCGGTAGTCGAGCAGATTCCAAGCGGCCGTCCCCCCCTGCGAGCGGGTTTCGTAGACCAGTTGTCCGCCTGCATCCAGAATTTTCACCGTTGCATTGTCCGTAAGTCCTGTTATGCCAACCGAGCCGGTAAAGTCGGGCCGGACAGGGTTAGGAAAGATAGTCGGAGTACTCAACGCATCGGCCGGATCTGTCGCCGTAGTCTGATAAGAGACAAGGCCGTTGGTTGTCTGAATAAACAGACGGCCCGACTGCGGCTCGACCGCCAGCGCAGAAATCGATCGTAGCGGCAGCGGACTGGTATCATCGGTCAAGGTTTCGAGTAGTTGTGATCCGTCGGGCGATACGCGGTATACCCCCGTTCGGGTCGATAGCCACTTCCGGTTACCCCCGTCAACCACAATAGCCGTTATCAGCTCATTAATCAGTAATCGAATTCGGTTGCTATACGGTGGCCGTGCATTGATGGCGCCGACGAACGGATCGCTTACGTTATCGAAAACGGTGGGCCCTAAATCGGTCCCGACCCAGATCGCGCCCAGTCTGTCTTTCGCCAGTGCCCGAACGCTATTCGTCAACAAGCCGCCACCGTTGATCACGGTCGTCAGCGGACGCAACCGGTTGGTTTGCGGATCAAATACCTGCAGTCCACTACCGACCGACAGCCGTATCCAGATGTAGCCGTCGTCGTCGGGAACAAGCTGCTGAATTTCCTGCGTCGTCACGGCTGGAAACGACGTGAACGACCCGTCAGGTCGTCGTACGTGTAACGTAGCCGTACGCGCCAACGATCCTCCGGTAGCGATCCATAAATTCCCCAGCACATCAGCCGCCAGACTGGTTATGTATTCACCAACGGTAACAGGCAGCGGTATATTGACGAGTGCCGGCTGATCGGCTGTCTGCTGCCAGAGCCCGATTCCGAATCCACCCAGGTAAAGCGTTTGCGTGGTCGGCAAATAGGCAGCGGCACTGAACCCCTGCCCCGCCCCCTGTGCGATCAACGACTGCCACTGATTGGCCGATACCGCCAATTGGTTGGCCGACGATAGCGTTACGGATTGCGTCGTCGCGTCCTGCGGTCCATTAGGCAATGTAACAAGCCGATCTGTATAAGCGTACAACGCGCTGAATGTATCGCGGTCGGGTCCGGCTGGTGCAATCGGGCGCACCGCGCCGGCAGATACCAGCAGCAGTCCACTCTGCCCGTCAGCGATCCAAAGGCTGGTTCCGTCCACGACAACATCGCGTGGATCAGCGATCAACGGGCTACTGACTGTGCCGGTAGTAGATGCAGTAACGGTTTGACCGATGACAACGACTGTCCCCGCGTCGGCGCTGCTATTGCTCGAAAATTGCCGGACCAGCGTCGTTGATGCCGACTGCGTCAGTGTCCAGCCCCCCCCCGACCGGTCATAAATGCCTTGCCCACTTACCGTGGTCGATAAGCGCCCCTGCCGGGTGACGAGCGTACGGGGCGAGCCCGGCGGATTGCCGATGATGCGCCAGTTGGCGGGGTCAGCCAGGTTAGTTCCCGACGCAAGCCGCACCGCCCGAATGGCTTGGGGTGTTGTTGCTGTTGCCGATAACGGTGCCGTCAGTGCATAGAGACTATCACCCACGACGGTTGTCTGGTAGATAGGTAGTGCCGATCCATTGCTCCGCCGGCTGAAATACGTATCCCGGATGTCATTGGCGGTCAAATTCAGCACGACCAGGCCAAAGTCGGTGCTCAGGTACGCCAGATTATTGACCCGGTTGATGAAGTTTATCCCTCGCGCATCAGGCAGATTGTTCGCCGTAGCGATAGTCGGGATGGTTTGTATACTGCCCGGCTCGCCCAGGGCAGTAAGGCTTAGCAGATCGATGCTGCCGGTCCGGTACGCAATCAGGAGTCGCGACTGATCGGGCAGGTACAGCAGGCGACTCACGCCCACATCCGACAGGCCGTCCTGTCGTGTCAGCGTCGTAGTTTCGCCCGTCGTTTTGTCGTAGGCAAACAGCCCGTTGGCTGTAGCAGCATAGACGTACTGCCCTGCCAGTGCGACCGACTGCGCCGACCGATAGCTGACATGCGAACGCCAGCTACCAATTTGCGCGTACCCGCCAGCCGACAGCATCAGCCACAGCCAGCCGAGCAGGACCAGTCGCTTATACATGTTCTGGTTCATACACCCACTCCCGGCAACCAGCATCGGCCCCCAGATTGAAACAACGGCGACACCGGGCTTCGTAGCTATCGGTTTCTCCCAGCAATACCCGCTCCTGCGACGGCACCAGTCGGTATGAATGCTGGGCAATATCGCCACAGACGACGCAGATGGCGTGCACTTTCGTGACGTATTCGGCAATGGCCATCAGCTGCGGCATACAGCCGAACGGTTTCCCTGCAAAATCCATGTCCAGACCAGCCACCACGACCCGCTTACCCTGGTTAGCCAGCGTCTGGCACACAGTTGTGATGTCGCTATCAAAGAACTGGGCCTCATCAATGCCAACCACTTCAGCATCGCCTGCCAATTCAAGAATATCACTCGCTTTCTGAACCGGTACCGACTCGATGGTTTGCGCTGAATGCGACACGATGTTTTCGTCGTCGTAGCGGGTGTCGATAGCGGGTTTGGCTATACGAACACTCAGCTTGGCAATTCGGGCGCGGTTCAGCCGCCGGATCAGTTCCTCGGTTTTTCCCGAAAACATCGACCCACAAATTACTTCGATCCAGCCAGTTCGGAGGTGAGGAGGTTCACGTCGGCGAGACGGTTCGATAAACATAACGAAGTCGATTACGGATGATTGGTGTCGCGTCCGGCGGTCGGCGCAATAGACAAAAATAGGTTTCGAAACCGTATGGCCCGACACAAATCGGCAACTATTGTCAACACCCGCACTCTGTTTACCCAAAACCACGCTACGTCCCGGTCTGATGGGTAGGTTCGGCGGAAAGGCGCTTTTTTTTGAGGCCAACAATTGGCAAGTTTGTTGTTAAATGAGAGCCAGTATGGTTTCCATTGACTCACACGCGGCAATTCATCTACAACGGTCTCTACTGATGTCCAACAAGTTCAATGCGAACGCCCTCAATGACTACAGCCGTTCGTATGCCCGGCGCATTGCCGCTGATTTCTATCAACAGCATACAACGATCTCCGGCAGCCAAATCCTGTCACTAACGCCCATCAATCAGATCAACCTGCTCGTCATCGGCACATTGTCGACCAAGTGGCAGGCCGACGCCGAGAAATTTCGCAGTCCGTACTTCGATTTCACTCATGCCGACGTGGAGGAAGCGCTACAGCATTTCATGAACGTGGTTTCGCAGCATATCTCCGTCCGGCGCGAACACCTCGAGCCGCTGCTTGCCGACGCCGTTCGCCGAACCATTATTCTGATTTTTGACCCACGCGCTTATTTCGACGAGTTGCTCCGCAACCAGCCCGAGTTTACGCTGACGGCCGACTCGCTGAAACAGATCAGCCGTTTCACGAAGATTAATCAATTTATCTCGACTCACCTGACACAACGTATGAATGGAAAACCGTTTATCTACGTCAATCAGGCGATTGGGTACCTTGACGAAGCCTTTTCGCAGAAGGCGCACGAAATCGAGCATTACGATAAGTTCGTCAGTATCTTTTCCGAGAAAGTACCAATGGACGTATCGGCTCTGCTCCGTAGCCACGTTCCCGACAGTATTCCAGCGGGGCCATCCCGCTCGTTTTTCGATATGGCTACCGAGTCCGCCGTGCCCCCCGCTCCACTCGTTGCTCCGGGCGTCGATACGTCGGGCGTCGATACGTCGGGGACTGACACGCCAGACACTGAGTCCACGAACGCACCTCTCGCTGTTACCACTGAACTAGCCTATGCGCCTGCTCAGCCT
>JAKONH010000395.1 GCA_022702045.1 Spirosomataceae bacterium | reverse complement strand
GTCGGTCAGGCGGGTGTTGGTCATGTGCTGATGCACGGCCGAACGGCCATCGGACCCGACTGTCGCACCCGCACCCCCGCCGATGGTTTCGTAGTACCCAAAAGCGCCCGCGTCGCCAGAACGGCCGAACAGAAAATTGTTCATCGTTCCCTGACTACAGGCTGCCAGTCCCAGCGCCTTCAACAACGTGTCGACTAGCCGTTGGCTGACTTCAGTATTACCGCCAACCACCGCCGGATAAGCGGCATCGTCGTCGGAAAACAGTGGGTTTAAGAATGAACTAGTGGGCAACACAATGTCGACCGGCGTCATTAGTCCTTCATTGAGCGGAATATCACGGTCGATCCATAGCCGTAGCACGTACAGAATGGCGCTATGCAAGATAGATACGTTGGCGTTGAGGTTATGCGGATGAACGCCCGAAGTCCCCGTAAAGTCAACCCGTAGCCGACCATTGTTTATATGCATGCTCACCTGAATCGTGTGGCCATCGTCCAGCGATTCGGAGGCTGCAAACGACTGTCCGTTCAGTGGTTTCAGGACTGACCGGATAGCCTGTGTAGCGGTCTGCTGCAACAGAACCATATAGTGCTGAACCGTCGATAGACCATGCTGCCGAACGAGTTGCTGCAAGGCGGTTTCGCCCGCCCGCAGCGACGCTAGCCCCGCTTCAATATCTGCACGATTTTCGGCCAATGATCGGGTCGGGTAAGGCGCATCTGTAAAGCGACTACCCAGACCGGGTGTTCCGCCGGTCTGGGTATCCCACTGAAAAACGCCGTTTCGGACGACATACTGCGGTTTCAGCACGACTCCTTCTTCGATTAGCGAAGTAGCGTCGGGCGGCATCGAGCCGGGCACTTTTCCGCCGATCTCGGCATGGTGCGCCCGGTTGATGACATAACCGATCAGCTCACCCGCATCGGTGAACGCACCCTGTAACAGCGTAACGTCGGGCAGGTGGGATCCGCCAAAGTTGGGGTGATTCGTAATCAGTACGTCGCCGGGGCCGAGTGGTAATTCGGCCAGACACAGCCGCGCGCAAACACCCAGACTGCCCAGGTGAACCGGGATGTGCGGGGCATTGGCCACCAGCCGTGCCTCGCTGTCGAGTAAGGCGCAGGAGAAGTCAAGTCGCTCTTTGACGTTGGTCGAGAAAGCGGTGCGCTGGAGTTGCGCGCCCATCTCCTCGGCAATAGCCCGGAACCGCTGCGTAAACAGTTCCAGTTCAACCACCGTATTCCGGTCTGATTGGTTTGCGGTATCACCCGTCTCCACGTCGGCCGTTTCCACGTCGGCAATGTAATCAGCGATGGCGTCGCGGCTGGCCTGGACAATGAGTCGCCAGCCGGGTTCAATATAAGCCGATGAGGTTGTATTGAGCAGCAGCGCCGGACCACGAAACGTGTCACCCTCCTGCAAACGAGTCCAATCGTAAGCAGGGTAGCGACCAGCCTGAAAAGCGGGCACCGCCTGCCGATGTAGTCGGGGTCGTTGACTGGCCGTGCCAGAAGCAGCTATTGTACTGACAACCACGCGCAGGCTGACCAGTTCGATTGGTCGGTCGGCGGGGTAGTGACCGTACAGTTGCTGGTATTGGGTAACAAAAGCGTCGGCTAGTCGGTGGCTGGCCGGAACGTCGACGGTTGCTTCCTGTCCCTGCAAGCGTAAGAAGGCCCGTGCTGACCGGGTTTCGATTGGCTCGGAAACGCCTATATCCTCCCGTAGCATCTTAGTCGCTTCGTCGGTCAACTGGTTGACCAGCTTGTCGAGGCTGTCGATCAACGGGATGAGTGGACGCAGTATGGACCGGGTAGCCGTACGTTCGATGCGTGCCTGACCAATGCCATAGGCACTTAGTAAACCACCGTCGAAAGGTAGAATCAGGCGTTCCATCTGTAGCAAACGGGCAATGGCACAGCCGTGTAGGCCACCTGCTCCGCCGAATACCAGCAACGGGTACTGGGCCGGGTCGAAGCCACGCGACACACTGATTTTGCGTATCGCTCCCGCCATGAGTTCGCTGGCGATTTCTTCAAATCCACGCAGGACCACCAATGGATCGGGCGCTTTTCCAGTTTGTTGATGAATCTGTTCGACAATAGCCTGTAAAGCCGCCTGTGCCCGATCGGGAAAAATCGGGATGCCAAATTGCTGCGGGTGAAGTTTACCCAGCAACAGGTTAACGTCGGTGATTGTCAGTCGTGGTGTTTGGCCGACGGGGGTAGCGCCATAGCAGGCTGGGCCGGGACTGGCCCCCGCGCTATGTGGTCCGACGCGTAATTGGCCGCCCGCCTGTTTGTCAGCGCCTAATCCGTCGAACCAGCAGATCGAGCCCCCGCCGGCGGCCACGGTCTCGATGGCCAGAGCGGGTAGTTGCAGTTCGAACGAACCAATGTGCGTCGAGAACCGATAGTCGGGTGTGCCGTCGATACGGGCGACGTCGGTGCTGGTACCGCCCATATCGAGGGTCAATACGCCCGGCTGGTCAAGCGTAGTAGCGATCACCCCGGCCCCGACGACGCCCCCTGCTGGTCCGCTCAACAGGCTGTCTTTAGGCTGAAACAGATCGGCCCGTACCAGTCCACCGGCGCTCGTCATAATTCGCACTGGTTGCCCGCCTAGCTGGTGCTGGACATTGGTTAGGTACGTATCGAGAACGGGTTGCAGATAGGCGTCGACAACAGTGGTTTGCGTGCGGGCAACATAACCCGGCGTAGCCGACACATCCGCCGAGCAGGTGATCCGGTTGAAGCCAGCCTGCCAGAGTATGTCGTGCAGTTGCTGCTCGTGCGTCGGGTTGCGATAGGCGTGTAGCAGCGAAATGGCGATGGCGTCGGGCTGGAGCTGACGTAACTGGTCGAGCAAGGTGTCGGGTTGGGGTAGGGGCGTCAGCACCGTACCGTCGGCCTGCATCCGTTCGTCGATTTCCAGTACGTCAGTGTAGAGGGTTTCGGCGGGCGGGATGGCCAGCTGAAAAAGGTCTGGACGTTGTTGGGTGCCAATTAATAGCAGATCGCGAAAGCCACGGGTGACGAGTAAGGCGACCCGGCCACCGCGTCGTTCGAGCAGGGCGTTGGTCCCTTTTGTCGTCCCCAGCCGCATGTCCAACGTTGGGAAGGGTTGATCGAGGGGCGTCTGCGTCAGGAGTCGGGCCGCCAATACAGGTGCTTCCTCGCCGGTGAACAGTTCAACCGTCGCCGTCAATTGGGTGAGTACTGCTGGATTATCAACGTTTAGTTCGCCGTTGGCGGCTAGTGACATAACCCGCGTCGTTGCGTTTGTGTCGAGTACTCGAAGCTGGTAGCCGTCAAAAATGGGGGCAGCCAACCACGGAGCCGTCAGCTTACCATCGTGCCATTGCGCCCGCAGTCGGCTGCTACTCAGTACTTTGGTGCGGTGTGTGTGCCCGTTCGGGTCACGGGCCAGTCCGTCTGTAAACGTCCCGCCCGTATCAATCCAGATATGCCACATAAGGGGGTATTCGGTTTACGGTGTTTGGTTTACGGTGGCTGACGCTGTAGGCCGGACGTCCACGTCTGGAGGCCGTCAGGCCAACGTTTGTCAATGGTTGCCTTGCTGGCCGCTGTCGCGTCCTCCAGACGTGGACGTCTGGGCTACACATACATCCAGCTACCGTGAACGGAATACCGTAAACCGAAAACTGAGGTTAATATTTTGCTGGCTGGCCGGGTTTGGGGGTGCTTTTCTGGATGAACTTGCGGAGGTTCTCGTTGCTGCTGGCGAGGTCTTCCCGACGCAGGTACAGCATGTGGCCGCTGCGGTACCCTTCCCACGACATACGGTCGCGTAGCTTGCCGCTGGGGTCAATTTGCCAGAGGTTATACTGCGCGTTGTAGTAGTCGCAGGCTCCGTCGAAATAGCCCGACTGGACCAGTACGTGCAGATACGGGTTCTGCAACATAGCCTGATGCAGATTTTCGCCTGTGCGGTTGTTGGCATTATCCCAGGGGAAGGTTGGACCGAACATGAAGTATTTCAGATCGGTCTTGTAGTTCAGCTCGTCGCGCATGTACATGTTGATAGCGGGCGTGAACGAGTGCAGCCACGACGTCAGCTCGGCATTGTAGTCGGGGCCGGTACCGGCGTCTTTCGCATCGATACCCCGGTAGCGCGAGTCGAGTCGGCCAACGGTAAAACCTTTATCCCGCAGCAACTCTTTCCAGAAAAAATTAAGTGGTACATCGAGGTTATTCTGTATCACAGCTGTAGTCGACAGTCCCGAATAGCGGGCCACCTTAGCCGCGATGTCTTTTCGCTTCTGCTCGGGCAGCGAGCCACCCATCGATAGGGCGGGCAGGTACTCCGACATCGTAAAGGCTTCGACCTCCGGCAGCATGGCGGTCAGGTCTTTGGCCTGCAGATCGGCGGGCAGGGCTTTGTGGTACCAGGCCGTTGCCGCCATGTAGGGGAGTTTGAGCGCGCCCTGCCCCGGCCCGCCCCGTTCCAGGCCGAGACCCGTGGGCGATACGAGAATAACCCCGTTGAGGTACATCCAATGGCTATTCTGTAACTCATTGGCCAGCCCCGATACGCGTGTGGTCCCGTAGCTTTCGCCAATCAGATACTTGGGCGACGACCAACGGTTGTAGCGGCTAACAAAGGTGTTGATCCACTCGGCGAGGTACTTAATGTCTGCATTGACACCGAAAAACAGCTTGGCCGCCGGGACGTCTTTGTTGGCTGGACGCGAGAAGCCCGTATTGACCGGGTCGACGTATACAATGTCGGCTACGTCGAGAATCGAGTGCGGATTATCGCGCAGACCGTAGGGCTGCACCGGATAGCCTTCATCGTCAACTTTTAAAATACGCGGTCCGGTATAGCCAAGCATCATCCAGACCGAAGCCGTGCCAGGTCCGCCGTTGAACGAAATAACCAGCGGTCGGCTGGTTCGGTCGGAAACGTCGGACCGTTCGAAGTAAGTGAAAAACACGCCCGCAACGGCCTTGCCTTCATCGTCCCAAACCGGAATCGTTCCGGTGGTGGCTTTGTAGGGTACTCGCTGTCCTTTGATCGTCACTTGCCCGTTGGTAACGACCTGTTTATCCAGATCGAGTGTGCGGGTGGTTTTCAAGGCCCGGTCGGCGGCAAACTCTTTGTCGGCGGCTGGCGGGGCTTTGTCGGTAGTGGGTTTCTGGGCAAACGAAGCCGATAGTGTTAAAGCAAAGAAGGCGGTCAGGAAACGAGTCCGGTGCATAGCGTGACGGTTACTGGTCGATGAAACAGGATAAACGTTTGCAAAATACGGGTTATCCATTGGTTTTGGGTGTTTGATCGGGTATCTGGCCGAATAAGCCCTAACTTGCGGCAACCCATGTCTGATATAGCATACCTCGCTACTCATCGATGAAACAAACTGTTCTAACTCTGGTAGGCTACTTTTTTGTGTGCAGTACGCTCTTGGCGCAAACCGCTCCGTTACCCCGTATTGCCATTACCGGTCTGGGCATTGAGTCGAGCACGTTTTCCCCCGCCCGTACCGAAGAAGCCGCTTTTCACGCCCGCTACGGTCCCGAAGTGTTCAATGCGTATCCGTTTATGATGCCGATGGCTCCGCTGCGGAAGCAGGCTGTGTGGCTGCCCGCTATCGTTGGTAAGTCGTTGCCGGGGGGAGCCGTTACCCGGGACGCGTATGAGTCGCTGGTGAAAAAGACGCTGGATTCGCTGCGGAAATACGGACCTTACGATGGTATGTATTTCGACATTCACGGGGCGATGAGTGTCGCCGGGCTGGACGATCCCGAAGGTGATTTTCTGCAACGCATCCGGGACGTAATCGGTTATAAAACGCTGATCTCCACCTCGATGGATTTGCATGGCAACGTGTCGCAGCGACTGGCGCGGAACACCGACCTGATGACTTGCTACCGGATGGCACCCCACGAAGATGCCATGCAGACAAAAGAGCGGGCCGTAACGAACCTGCTCGAACGGCTTAAAAGCGGGAAAGGTAAACCCGCCTATAAAGCCTGGATTCCGGTGCCTATTCTGTTGCCGGGTGAAAAGACAAGTACCCGTATCGAACCGGGAAAGAGCTTATACGCGCAGGTCGCACCAATCGCCGATCAGCCTGGTATTGTCGATGCCGCGATCTGGATTGGCTATGCCTGGGCCGATGAGCCGCGTAACCACGCCGTAGTGATGGTGACTGGCGACGATAAAACCAAGGTGAGTCAGTCGGCGGAGAAGCTGGCGAAAGCATTTTGGGACGTTCGGAATCAGTTCGCGTTTGTGGCGCCGACGAGTTCGCTGGAAGCCTGTCTGGCCAATGCCATGAAAAGCCCGACGCATCCGTATTTTATCAGCGATATGGGCGACAACCCAACTGCTGGCGGAGCTGGCGACGTAACCTGGACAATTACGCAGTTGCTAGCCCGCTCTGAATTTAAGCAGGCGAATGCCCCGGCACTGATCTATGCGTCGATTCCGGATTCACTGTTCATCAAAAAAGCGATTGCAGCCGGGGTAGGGGGCACTGTTGATGGTACGGCGGGCGCGATTGTCGACCACCGCTTCGCACCCCCTGTTCGATTGACCGGGACGGTCGAGTCGATCATACACGGCGACCGGGATGCGGAGGTAGAAGCGGTGGTAAAGGTAGGTAGTGCGCATGTGATTGTGACCAAAAAGCGGAAACCTTACCACCGGGAAGCCGATTTTACTCGGTTGGGTCTGAAACCGCGCGAGGCTGGGCTGGTCGTTGTGAAAATTGGGTATCTGGAGCCCGAACTGTACGCCATGCAGAAAGGCTGGATGATGGCGCTGACACCCGGCGGTGTCGATCAGGACCTGACTCGCCTGGGTTACAAACGTATTCAGCGACCCATGTTCCCACTGGATGCCGCGACGATGAAGACCCCCGACTTATCGACTCGCTGGATACCCGTATCAGGCGACGTTAAGTAGATTTTACGACAACTAGTTTCAACACTAGCAGTACAGCATACACGGCGGTAAATTGCTGTGCTGCTAGTGCGGATAGTGTTGATCTTATCTGGTGTCTGTGTCTTCAACGACACTTCCCCGACAGGTCGCGCCTAGCTGACGTATAGATGTCTGTGAAGACCCAGACACCGGATAAACGGGATATTGGCAAACGATCCACAAAACAATCAGCTTCTTACAGCCCGCGTCGGCCGTGTACACATTCCGTTGACCGATGCCCGTGTTGTCGGTGTTGGTGAAGATCACGCTGGCACCAGTAGGCGAGTAGCGCGGGTCGAGATCGTTCGTGCCGGCGATCTTGCCCGCCAGATTTTGCGCACTCGTGTTCACCTGGTGCTGCGAGAGATCAGCCACCGCGCCACTGGTCAGACTCAGCCCGTACAGCCGAGCGTCCAGCTGGCGGCCCTGCTCGTTCTGAAAATCCGTCGAGTCCGCCGAGAACAGCAGCTGCTG
>JAKONH010000355.1 GCA_022702045.1 Spirosomataceae bacterium | reverse complement strand
GCGGTACCTCCGTAGGTTCCGTAGAAAGTATCAAGCAGGTTATTCAGATCATCGATAGCTATCGCCGGGCCGACGGTTCGCAGCCGGGCGATCTGATTACGGTGGTGTTTTCGGCAATGGGTGGCGTAACCAATCAGTTGATTGAGATTGGGCGCATGGCTACGACCGGCAACACCGATTATATGGAACTGGTCCGGCGAATCGAAGACCGGCACTTCAACGTGATCAAGGCGCTGATTCCGGTAAAGGAGCAGAGCAAGGTATTTGCGCAGGTTCGTGGTGTCATCAACGAGCTGGAAGACCTGCTTCGGGGGGTGTCGCTCATCCGCGAACTGTCACCCCGCACCCTCGATCTGATTACTAGCTTCGGCGAACGCCTGTCGACCGCCGTCATCACCGAATGCATTCGTAGTCGCGGCATTTCGGCGCAGTTTCTTGACGCACGCACGATCATCAAGACCGACGATCAGTTTGGGCAGGCCGACGTCAATTATACACTGACGAATCAGCTGGTTCAGGACCATTACGCCAACGTCAGTGCGTTACAACTGGTGACTGGTTTCATCGGCTCGACGGACAAAAACGAAACGACTACGCTTGGTCGGGGCGGGTCCGACTATACAGCCAGTATTCTGGGCGCGGCTTTAAACGCCGACATCATCGACATCTGGACCGACGTCGACGGCATGATGACGGCCGACCCGCGCAAGGTGACCAACGCCTTCAATATTCCGACCATTACCTACGCCGAAGCCATGGAGTTGAGCCACTTCGGCGCGAAAGTAATTTATCCACCCAGTCTGCAACCGGCCTTTGCCCGCAACATTCCGGTGCGCGTGCTGAACACCTTCAACCCGACGCACGAGGGTACGCTCGTCAGCCGGACGGCGGAACGGCGGCAATATACCATCACGGGTATTTCGAGCATCGACGACATTTCGCTGGTCAACGTGCAGGGGTCGGGCATGATCGGTGTCGCGGGGGTATCGGCCAAGCTGTTTGGCGTACTGGCCGCGCACAAAATCAGCGTTATCCTGATTTCGCAGGCATCGTCGGAACACTCGATCTGTTTCGCCATCGACCCACGAGGAGCCGAGAACGTAAAAGCGATTCTGGACACTGAGTTTGCCACCGAAATCGCGCACGGCCACATCGACAACATTTCCATCGAACGAGATCTGTCGGTAATTGCGACCGTGGGCGAAGGCATGCGCAAGTCGTCGGGTATCGCCGGTAAACTGTTTTCGGTGCTGGGGAAAAACGGGGTTAATATCGTAGCCGTCGCACAGGGATCGTCGGAGATCAACATCTCGGTCGTCATCAACAAAAACAACCTGTCGAAAGCCCTCAACGCGTTGCACAATATTTTCTTCCAGTCGGAAGCGCGGGTACTGAACCTGTATCTGGTCGGAACGGGCCTGATCGGCAAAACGCTGCTGCAACAGGTTGCCAAACAGGCGGAGTACCTGCGGACGGAGAAGTTGCTGAAAGTATGCGTAGTAGGCATGACCAACACCCGCAAAATGCTTCTCGATCCAAAAGGAATCAATCTCGACGACTGGGCCGAACGTCAACTGGCGGAAGGTGTTACGACGTCGCTGCCGGCCTTTGTCGAGAAAATCAAAGATTATAACCTGCCAAACTCGGTCTTCATCGACTGTACGTCAGATAAAGACGTGGTGCAGTTCTACGAGTCGCTGCTCGATGCGAATATTTCTGTCGTAACGCCCAATAAGGTAGCCAACTCAGGTTCATATGCCGAGTACCGCCGGTTGCAGCGTACGGCCCTGAACCGGGGGGTTAAGTTCCTGTACGAAACGAACGTCGGTGCAGGTCTGCCGATTATCAATACAGTGCAGGGCCTGATGACGGCGGGCGATCAGTTTCTGAAAATTGAAGCCGTTCTGTCGGGTACGCTGTCGTTCATCTTCAATACGTTTACTGCTGGTACATCCTTCGCCGACGTCGTACGCGAAGCCAAGGCGAAAGGTTATACCGAACCCGATCCGCGCGACGACCTGAGCGGTCAGGATGTGGCCCGCAAGATTCTGATTCTGGCCCGCGAAGCCGGTTTCCCGCTCGAACCATCGGACGTTACGATCAACAACCTGCTACCCCAGTCGTGTCTGGACGCGCCGACGGTACCCACTTTCTTCGACGAGCTGGAACGCAACAATGATTACTTCGAAAACCTGCTCGCATCGGCCGATGCGAAGGGCGAGAAGCTGCGGTTTGTAGCCAGTTTCGAAAACGACAAAGCGGTAATCGAACTACGCGCCGTTGGGCCGGAGCATCCGTTCTATCAGCTGACTGGTGCCGATAATATTGTTTCGTTCACGACGGAGCGGTACAAAGACCGGCCCCTCGTCGTGAAAGGCCCCGGCGCGGGTGCTGAAGTGACGGCCTCCGGCGTTTTTGCCGACGTCGTGAGCATCGGCAGTTACCTGGCATAACATTTTTCGTCATATGATATTTCTAGCCAAGTCTTATCTTTACCCGTATGACACCCGATAAACGCCTTGACCAGTTAGAGCCGCTCGTTGCCGATGTTCTTCAAAAAGTAGATCGATTGATCGAGGGACAGGGAAAATTAGTCGAACTAGTTACTGGTACTCACCAACTAGCTGCGGGTACTCACGAGCTGGCCACCGATACTCACAAACTAGCCACCAACGCCAACAATCTGGCTACCAACGCCAACAAACTGGCTACTAATGCCAACGAACTGGCTACTAATGCCAACGAACTGGCTACCAATGCCCATGAGCTGGCTACTAATGCTTATGCGCTAGGGGTTGATGCCTATGCACTAGCTACAGACAACAACAAGGTAGTTACGGATCTCGCGGTTGAGGTGAAGCAGGTGAAACGGACGGGAGAAATTACCGCTAATGGCCTGGCTACATTAACAAATGTTGTTCAGACGGGCTTTACCGACCTTCATCAGCAGATGTCCGACTTTCACCAGCAGATGTCCGATATTCATCAACAGATGTTCGACGTCAAATCCGGTCAGAATCTGATTCTCCAGTTATTGCAGGAGAAAAGGTCGTGATTGCCGTTGTCACTGACTATGCAGTTTGCTGACGATATCGATTGGTAAGACTACAGTAGGCGTTGGGGCTGACAGTTGTATAAGCTGTTATCCCCAACGCCTTTTTCATAGTAGAAAGGCCTGGGAAACAAACGGCTTACTCAGCCACGACTGGGCCCGGACGGGGGTGGGCAGAGGGTTTGTTATCGGCGATAAACGGCCATCCGTCGACGGTGTATTGAACGCGGTCCATACACATCTTGCGCAGAAAGCGGTCGGTGTCAGGCACATACCGATCCGCTGCATCAACTGCGTGGTAGATAATCCAGTCCTGACCAGCCGCGTCGGTGACGATGCAGTTCTGGCCTGGCGAATCCCACTCAGCACTTGGTTGCAAAATCACGTGCTGGTCGGGAATGGGCTGAAAATTCGTCAGCGGGTTATCGGACCAGTAGACACTGATTGCATAGCCCCCTGCCTCCCACGTATTATCACCCGACACCCACATAAAGTACCGCTTCGTTTCCGGTTTATACACGACAAACGCACCTTCCCGCAACGTTTCAAATTTGACACCCGGTCGGGGTGGTAATACATCGACCGGGTCACCGATAAACGTGAAGCCATTCCGCGCCAGTTCATAGGCCCGGATCGGTTCATGCGCTGAGCCGTAGTATAGGTAATGCTTTCCAGTTTGCGGATCGGCAAAAAAATGCGGATCGATCATGGTGTATCCTCCACCCGTCTGCGTTGTCAGCGCCTTACCGATGTCTTTGAAATTGTCGGGTGTTTTCGAGGTAGCCAGTGCCAGCTGCATATCGTCGCCGTTGTCGGGTTTGGCCGCGTAATAGAGCCGGTACTCGTCCTCGACCAGCACTACCTGCGGACACCAGAACTCCTGACAGTGCCTGGCCCAGACCGGCGGCTCGACCAACGCACCTACCGGCGCCGACCAGTTGACCAGATCGGTCGAATGGCTAAGCTGGATGTTGCACATCGTCGGCGAAAATTTATCGTGCGTGGCAAAGGCATAGTACCCACCCGTTGGGGCAGCAATGACGGATGGGTCCGGGAAATCGGTCGGCAGGAGCGGATTCTGGTAGAGGGTCTGTTTCATAAGAGGAAAACGGGATAGGCACCGGTAGGGCGTGAGTAAGCGATTTGCGTTGTCACCTTCACCCGATTTATAGTAAGCGATTTGCCCCCGCCACAGTTTTAACCTACCGTACTTTAGTATGCAACCGCAGCGCAATCTTCTTTTGATTAGCACAATCTATTTAAGCCATCATAATCGTATTGATTTTGTCATTCCGAGCCTGCGAGGACCCTTCAGTGAAGAACTTTTTGTGTCACCTCAGAAGATTTCTCGCAGGCTCTGAATGACAACG
>JAKONH010000313.1 GCA_022702045.1 Spirosomataceae bacterium | reverse complement strand
ACGACCATGAATCGCCGACTTCTCTTTATTTTTCTTAGTTGCCTGTTTGCCGTCCCTGCTTTGCGTGTACAGGCACAATATGTAACGGTAGCCCCTCGCGTCGATGATGTAAATGACGAAGACGTATTCATCCGACGAGTTGAGCTGACCAGTGAGTACACGATCATTTACATGACCCACCAGACTCTAAAAGGTAGCTCTCGGCGTAGAAGTCCGTTGTTGGATGAAAATAGTAGTACAATCAGCTTTGTACCATCATCGCGACTGTACGTCAACCAGGGTGAGCGGTCTTACAAATTTATTCGAGCCGAAAATATACCAACTACATCCCGCCGGATTGTAGAGTCGGGTGAGCGGGTCGATTTTGTAGCTTATTTCGAACGGATTGATCCTGGATACACCGTCTTCGATCTTTACGAGTGTAGAGATAGAGTAGGCGAAAAATGCTTCAATTTCTGGGGAGTGCATATTACCAATCCGAAGAAGCAGGTTTACGCCAAACGGAATCCAACAACGCCCGCATCCCCCCGTGTTCAGCCGAAAACACCAGCAAAGCCACAATCGGCCCCACCGGTAGTTACTAAACCCGTTCCGGAACAACCCGCCGAGCCGACGGCTCCTGAAACGGTGGCTATTTCCGGTCTGACCCGCGATGCAAAGACACGCAAACTGATTGGCGCTACGCTAACATACCAGCTCCTGTCAGGTGCAGAAACGGATGGTAGTTCAGTGGTCGATTCTGTACAGAGTGGCGACTTGACGGGTGCCTACACCATTCCGGTTGATCTGCGCGGGCGGTATGTCGTAACGGCTTCGAAACAAGGGTATCTAAGTCAGACGGACACACTGAATGCAAGCAGTCGCAGTGTTGCGCGCGACTTTGATCTGATTCCGATAACGACCGGTACGAAGGTGACGCTGAAGAACATCTACTTCAACGCCCAGCGGTTTGAGCTTAAAGTCGAATCGTACCCGGAGCTTAATCGGCTGGTGACGCTGATGCAAAGTAATCCGACGATGAACATCCGGCTGGAAGGCCACACTGACATTGTGGGTGAGTTCGATGCGAATGTTGAACTGTCGCGCAACCGGGTCAACGAGGTGAAGAAATACCTGGTGTCGAAGGGGATCAGCGCCGGACGTATCGATACGGTCGGTTACGGCCCATCGCGAGCTATCAACACTAATCGTACGCTGAAAGAGCGGCCCGAAAACCGGCGCGTCGAACTGGTCATTACCAAGGTTTAAACAATTTGGTTGATTTTAGTGTCAGGCTACCATAGTCTGACGCCTATGAAACCCAACTTTGACCTTGATGTGGTGCTGAGTCGCATTGCCGATGCCGTTCAGCCCTTCCCGAAAGCGGCTATGTTCGAACTGGCCGAACGTGGCTATAATACGCTGTTCGAGCAGTTGATTTCCTGCATCGTCTCGATTCGTACGCTTGATGAAACAACGATTCCTGTTTCACTACGTCTGTTCGGGAAAGCCCGTACGCCCGACCAACTGCTTGCACTCGACATTCCAACGTTGACTGATTTGCTATACGGTACGACCTATCCCGACCAGAAAGCCTACACCATGCATGGAATTGCCGAGCGAATCGTTAACGAATTTGGTGGTGATTTACCGGCCACCTACGATGTGCTGACTTCGCTGAAAGGTGTTGGGCCGAAGTGTGCTAACCTCTCGCTTGGCGTGGCAACGGGGCAGGCTGCAATCAGTGTCGATGTGCATGTACACCGGGTCGTTAACCGCTGGGGCTATGTGCATGCCAGTCAGCCGGAGCGGACATTGAAGGCGCTGGAAAAACAGGTGCCACAAGCGCGTTGGGTCGATATCAATCGGCTGT
This sequence comes from Spirosomataceae bacterium, assembly GCA_022702045.1. GTDB lineage: Bacteria > Bacteroidota > Bacteroidia > Cytophagales > Spirosomataceae > Spirosoma. The sequence continues at coordinate 17,046 of JAKONH010000313.1, read as the reverse complement.
TGATGCCGTTTGGCAAGCACATCTGCACCGGTACATTACCGCGCTGTTCGACCTGTCCCGTACTCGATTTTTGCGAGCAAGTCGGCGTCGAAAAGCACCGATAGTACTAGTCTGTCGCTGTGGCCTCACAGCTACCTTTAGGTCAGAAACTTCCTGCCGGAGAGAGGTGGCTATGTCTGCACAGCCACAGGGGAAAAATTACACCTGTAACAGCGTCAGCCAGGCTTCCTCTACTTTGTTCTCGGCAAGGAGTTGTTTCGCCTTTAGATGAAGCAGGTCGGGCAGATACTGGCAACCATGACGGGCTTCGTCAAATGTATCGTTCAATACGCCAGACTGCTGGTAATGCTGTACGGCTTCGGGGGGGGGCAGCGCCTTGAAGCTACCCAGCTTACCTAGATCGTTTCCGGTCAGAATGTTGCTGGTGCGAATGGATTCCGGTAGTTGATCGACGCCAATGCCCACCTGCGGACGGGCTAAAGAAAACAGCGCATCCCCGCTGGCACGGCAGTACCAGTCGCCCCCCAGCCGACCGATAAGGTCGACGCGGTGCGGATTGATAATTCCCTTGTCATCAAAGATGTCGTCGCGAAAATGGCCACGAATTACCTCGCAGATAAGCAGGTTTCCCGCTCCCGGTTCTGTACCCGTTTCGATGATCTGTTTCACCCGGCATTCAAATGAAGCTGGTGCTTCGGCAACGCCGGGCGGCCGTACCACTTCGGATGGTCGTTCGGTAAAGCCTGCTTTCACAAACTCGTTGACGCCTTTGTCGAACTCGGCACTCGCCAGCGACATCTGTTCGACCATGCTATAGCTAACCACACTGATCGTAATTTCGGCCACTTCCCGTACGTTTTGCAGTGTATGTTTCTGGGTGCCCTGACGGGTTACAGCGGTGGACAGAATCAGGGTCGGCGGATTAGAACCGAATACATTGAAAAAACTGAACGGACTCAGATTTACACGTCCGGCCGCGTCGATGGTGCTGGCGAAGGCAATGGGGCGCGGGCCGATCGTGGCCGTCAGGAGTTTGTAGAAGTCGGGGGCCGGTACGTTTGCGGGGTCAATCGTTTTCATAAAAAAGCGTTATGTGTTCGGCTGTACCGTACCGCTGACATCGCCCAGCATTAGCTGATGACCGCCGGTCTGACCGGAGCCGCGCAGGGTGATGGTGTCGCCGTCGTGTAGGAACGTCCGTGTCGAACTATCGGCCAGCATCAACGGACGAGCACCGTTCCAGCTTAGTTCGAGTAATGAACCGTACGAATCGCGCTGCGTTCCGGAAATCGTGCCCGTTGCCAGCACGTCGCCGATTGCCAGGTTACAGCCACTGATCGTGTGGTGAGCAATCAACTGGGCAAATGACCAGTACAGGTACTGGGTGTTCGTGTGGCTAATGCGCTGCGGAGGTAGATCGCCGGTCTGGAGCCAGACTTCCAGATTCAGGTCGAAATGGCCGGGTTTGTTGGTTTGTAAGTAAGGCAATGGCGTTGGTTCCTGCGTTGGGCCGTCAGTGCGGAATGGCTCCAGCTCATCGAACGGAACGACCCAGGCGGCTAAACTCGACGCGAAGTTTTTACCCAGAAATGGACCTAATGGCTGGTATTCCCACCGCTGAATGTCACGAGCTGACCAGTCGTTGAACAGGGCCACGCCAAAGATGTAGTCTTCAGCATCATCGACCGGTATGGGCTGCCCCTGTGGATTGGCTTTACCGATAATCAGCCCTAATTCCAGTTCCAGATCGAGTGCCTGTGTGGGGCCAAAAACGGGTTGCTGATCGGAGCCCAGAAAGGGGCCTGCTGGCCGGTGGATGGGCGTTCCCGACACAACAATCGATGAGGCACGGCCGTGATAGGCAACGGGCAGATGCCGGTAGTTGGGCAACAGGGGTTCGGCGGTGGGCCGGAAGAGTTTTCCGACGTTTTCGGCGTGGTGAATACCGGCGTAGAAATCGGTATAATTTCCGATCTGAACGGGAAGGTGCATCGTTACACGCTCCAGTGGAAACAGAACCTGATCGTGTACACCCACCAGCGTAGCCTCGCTGTGAGCCAGCAGATCACGAATACGCTGACCGACCTGCCGATGTATAGAACGACCGAGCGCGATAAATGCGTTGAGCGATGGCTGGGCAAAAACGGACGTGTCGAGGTCAAGATCACTAAAGAACCCCAGCAGCGCTATTACTTCCAGATCAAGAACGGCGTCGTGATGACGATACCCCAGGCGGGGCAACCCAATGTCGTAGCTAAATATGCCGTACATACGGTTTTCGGTTCAACGTTTTCGGTTTACTGACAAGACTTATGATGTGGTTGCGTACGAATGGGCCAAGTAAGTGACAGACCACCGTAAACTGTAAACCGAGAACCGGAAACTTGTTCACTCACTCGCTCATATTCTGGTAGATCGAGTCCATGATCTTGACGAAATGCTGGTAGTCGTCGTCGCTGAGGTCGCCCCAGCCTTTCCGGCGCATCGCCGATACGACAGGCAGCACATCGTCGTATTTGACTTGCCCGGCTTCGGTTAGAAAAACCAGAAATTTACGCCGGTCGGTATCGGCCATGCGCCGTTCGGCCAGTCCCTTCTGACTGAGCAGATCAATAATCCGCGTGACCGTCGGCGCATCTTTGGTCGTTATTTCCGACAGCGTATTCTGGCTGATACCGGGGTTGCGGGCGATATGGTCGAGTACAACCCACTGATCGACTGTCAGGTCGAAGCCGGCATCATTGAACTGCTTTTGCAGCGCGTTGCGGATCTTCTTGATCGTCGTATCAATCTTGAAAAAATAAGCCCTTGCGTCCGAAGGATGCGTCATATGCAGAGAATCAACAGCCGGTTAACCGGCAAGTTAACGCCTGCCGCTCAACTAACCAGCAACGTGTCGAGCCGAGCTTCGATTTCGGGTACCGACCGGTACAACTGCTCGTAAGCATCGATTACGAAATACTGCTCCTGAAACCGGTCGATTACGTAGGGCGTCTGGAGCAGCGTGTCGACATCATACGGGCGTCGCTGTACATGCGTATCGTACAGGCTATGATTCGTCTCGCCCGCCGACGAAAGAATGCCTCCACCATAGATACGCAGTTGTGGTTGTCCATCGTCGTCGGCTTCCTGAATCAAACCGAACTCGACCGTGTACCAGTACAGCCGCGAAATCATGGCAATGGCGTCTCCACTGTCGATATGGTTCAACGCAATGCGGCTCAGCGACGCCAGAAAATCACAGAAAGCCTGATTCGATAGCAACGGTACGTGGCCGAACGTATCATGAAACATATCGGGCTCGGGCAGATAATCGAGTTGATCGCGCTGACGCAGCCAGGTTGTCGCCGGAAAATGTCGGTTCGCCATCAGTTCGAAAAACTGCCGGTTATCAATCAGACCCGGTACGGCCACAACCTGCCAGCCCGTCAATGCCTGAAGGCGCGGATTTATGTCCTGTGCAAAGTTGGGAATACGGTCTTCGCGAAAGCCCGTTGCCAGAATGCCCGCCAGGTACGTTTCGCTGGCCATACCCGGTAACTGAGTCATCTGCCGCCGAAATAACATCGTCCACATCGCCTGATCATCAGCCGTATAGTGGGAATAGGATTGATGCATAGGTGTGATAGGTTAGTAGAATGATAGAGTGAATGAGTGATTGAATCGGCTGGCGCGAGCCTTTTTTATTCAATCACTCATTCATTACATCAGTCAATTACAACGTCCCCCGGAGTGCCTGTTCGCGTTCGATGGCTTCGAAGAGTGCTTTGAAGTTACCTTTCCCGAACGAGCGTGCTCCTTTCCGCTGAATGATCTCGAAGAACAGCGTCGGGCGGGGACAGACCGGGCGGGTGAAAATTTGCAGCAGATACCCTTCCTCGTCGCGGTCGACCAGCACGCCCAGCGAACGCAGGGTCGTAATCTCTTCGTCGATCTGACCGATGCGATCCGTCAATGTGTCGTAATACGCCGGTGGTACCGTCAGGAACTCGACTCCCCGATCACGCAGGGCCATCACCGTTTCGACAATGTTGTCGGTCGCGACGGCAATGTGCTGTACACCGGGGCCGCCGTAGAAGTCGAGATACTCTTCTATCTGTGACTTTTTCTTGCCCTCTGCTGGTTCGTTGATCGGAAATTTCACACGCCCGTTGCCGTTGCTCATGACCTTGCTCATCAGCGCCGTGTACTCGGTCGAAATGTCTTTATCGTCAAACGAAACCAGTTGCTGAAAGCCCATAACGTCGCGGTAGAAATCCATCCACGGGTTCATTTCGTTCCAGCTGACATTGCCAACCATGTGGTCGACATAGTTCAGTCCGGCGCCGGCGGGTTTATAGGCCGGGTTCCACGGTTTGTAGCCGGGTAGAAAGACGCCTGAATAATCATTCCGCTCCACAAACACGTGTACTGTGTCGCCATAGGTGTGAATACCCGACCGCCAGACGTAACCGGTATCGTCTACTTCACGAACGGGTTCCATGAAGGGTTTCGCCCCCCGGCTGGTTGTCTCAGCAAATGCCCGCCGGGCATCATCGACCCACAACGCCACCACCCGGACACCGTCGCCGTGCTGATCGAGATGTTGCCCGATCGCAGAGCTACCATGCAGCGGGGAGGTTAGTACCAGTCGAATTTTACCCTGTACGACTACATACGATTCCCGGTCCCGCAGCCCTGTTTCCAAACCGGCATGTGCCAATGGCTGGAAGCCAAAGGCCGTCTGAAAATAATGCGCCGATTGCCGGGCATTGCCGACATATAGTTCGAGGTAGTCTGTACCGTTCAACGGCAGAAAGTCAGTCGTTTCGGGTTTGTACAGTTCAAGCGTTTCCATGTTTGTTGATGTTTTGTAAGCTAGTAAAGATGGACTGTGTAGGCCAGACGGCTACATCTGGAGGACGTCAGGCCAATTATGTCTATTAGCTGCCGGCGGGCCGGTCCAGGCTACATGTCCAGCCAGGATTGATAATACACGCCATCATCCAGCTTCAACGCCTGTTCGGTCAGCATGAGCGGGCGGAATGTATCGACCATGACTGCGTATTCAACGGTTTCTTTTTTGCCGATACTACGCTCCATTGCGCCGGGGGCCGGTCCGTGTGGAATGCCACCCGGATGCAGCGTGATGTGACCCGGCTTGACGTCGTTGCGGCTCATAAAATCACCGTCGACATAGTAGATGACCTCATCTGAATCGATGTTCGAGTGGTTGTACGGGGCCGGAATAGCTAGCGGATGATAGTCGAACAGCCGGGGTACGAATGAACAGACGACGAACGACTCGGTCTGAAACGTCTGATGCACCGGTGGCGGCTGATGCACCCGGCCGGTTATTGGTTCGAAATCCTGAATATTGAACGCATAGGGATAATTGTAGCCGTCCCAACCCACGACGTCGAACGGGTGGCTAGCATATACTAGCGAATGCAACGCTCCCTGCTTCTTGATCTTGATCAGAAAATCGCCCGTTTCGTCGTGCGTTTCCAGCGCCTGCGGCTGGCGAAGGTCGCGCTCGCAGAAAGGTGAATGTTCCAGCAGTTGCCCGAAGTGATTGCGATACCGTTTTGGCGTGTAGATCGGTGCGTGTGACTCGACGTACAGCAACCGATTCTCGTCGCCCGGAGCCAGGGGGTCAAAGTCGATTTGATAAATCACCCCACGAGGAATAACGAGGTAGTCGCCGTAGCCAAAAGGCAGTGTGCCGAATAGCGTACGCAGGCGCCCGGTCCCCCGGTGGATGAACAGCAACTCGTCGGCGTCGGCATTCTTATAGAAATAGTCGGCCATCGACTGACGGGGAGATGCCAGCCCAACAGTCAGATCGTTGTTGACGAGTAAGGGCGTGCGGCTATCGAGAAAATCGTCGGCGGGTGGTACCTGAAAACCGAGCAGCTTGCGCGACAGCATGTTTTTGTCGACGGCGACACGGGGGGTCATGTCGATGCTTTCCAACACGTGTCGAACCATCGTCGGCCGATGTACGTGATACAGCAGCGACGACATGCCGTCGAATCCGATGGTGCCAAACAACTGCTCGTAATACAGCCCCGTACCCGGTTTGGCAAATTGCGTATGACGCTTATGCGGTAGCTGACCTAGTGTGTGGTAGAACGGCATACGATGTGCCGCAGCACCGGGACCTGTCAGCTCCGGCACTGCGGACTTTTGTTGATGAAGTGTTAATTGTTTTGGCAACTATTGTTTTGCCTACAATTATAAGAACAACAATTATAAATAGAATATTGTTGAGAAAAAATTTTTATAATCGATGACGAGCGGGTAGAGGGCATCCTAGTGTTAGTCTTTGCCTTGTGTCGAACTGCCCGGTCGATGGGTATTTTACGCCGATATAAATGGACGCTGCCGTTTTTGGCTACTTTTGGGTGGCTGAACACATCTGTATAGGCAGCCCAACCAACTACATTCTTATGAAACCAACACTTCTCCTGCTGGCAGCCGGTATGGGTAGCCGATACGGGGGTATTAAACAACTCGATCAGTTCGGGCCCAACGGCGAGACAATTATGGATTACTCGTTGTTCGATGCCATCCGGGCAGGCTTTGGAAAGGTCGTTTTTATTATTCGGGAAGAGCTTAAAGCCGATTTTGAAGAAATTTTCGGAGCGAAACTGGCCGGGAAAATTGAGGTCGACTACGCCATACAGGCGCTGAATTCATACGTGCCAGCCGATATGGGTTCGGTTAACCGGACGAAGCCATGGGGAACGGGGCATGCCATGCTCTGTGCGTGGGCACAGACACAGACACCCTTCGCCGTTATCAATGCCGATGACTTTTACGGTCCTGAGTCGTTTCGCGTGCTGGGTGAATTTCTGCAGAACGACGCTAACCCGGACCTGCATGCGATGGTCGGCTATGAGGTGAAAAATACGCTGTCTGAATTTGGTTCGGTATCGCGCGGGGTGTGTACCGTCGATGAGCAGGAAAACCTGACGTCAGTCGTGGAGCGCACCAAGATCTACCGGAAAGAAGCTGGACTGACGGGTACCATAATCGGCTTCGAGGAAGGCGACGTGTTCGAGCCGCTCGATCCCGAAACACCCGTGTCGATGAATTTCTGGGGATTCAAACCCGAGGTATTCCCACTGTTAAAGGAGCAGTTTGAGGACTACGCCCGCGCTAATTTCGATAAGCCCAAAGCGGAGTTCTATATTCCATCGGTTATGGAAAAACTGATTCAGCGCGGACAGGGTAGGTGTCGCGTATTCCGTAGTCAGTCGGAGTGGTTCGGTGTAACCTATCCCGATGATAAGCCCACCGTTCAGGCATCGCTACGTCGACTGCATGAGCAGGGTGTGTACCCGGAAAAATTATGGTAACGGTGCAATCCACTAAATACGGAAAAGGGGATGCTGACTCATCAGCATCCCCTTTTCCGTATTTAGTCTTAACCATCGGACCGACGAAGCGGCATCCTACTGTCTAATTACATAATTCAACCAAATAGCATCCTGCTGTTTGAGCTAATAATCGCCTAGCTATTGCGGTCCGGGAATTTGTCGACAATTTCCTGCACCTGCTTGGTGAGCCGGTTCGTTATGTTGGCCGGGTTGTTAATCGCGTCTTCAAGTGAGCCGCGCCATACCAGCTTTTTCGTGTCGGCATCGACCATGTCCACGACCACCGTACCCGATTTGTACTGCTCCTGATACTGTTGCTGACCACCCCAGCCCCAATAACCGGGCCCCCAGCCGCCCCAGCCCCAGCGACCCCAGCCACCATACGGGCCGTAAAAAGCTGAGTTTGGCGACGTTACCGTGCGGGTCTTGTCTTCCACGAAGAAGTGGTAGCCAATCAGCAGATCCGGGTTCTTGTCATTCTCTTTCAGACCTTTGCCTTTCATTACCTGACCAACCGTGTTCTCCACATTGTCGGTAGCAATCTGATTGTAGTACAATGGATTCTGACCCGCTTTTACGTCTGAATCCATCCAGGTGAATGTCCGGTATTTGCTATAGTCGATTTTATTATTGTAGTCGACGGCCACCCTTGGTGCGCAGGCATAGAGCAGCGGGAACAGGGCCATTAGAAGCATCAATCGTTTCATAACGTAGTTGTTGTTAGTTGTGGTTATAAAACGCGTTGTACAGCCAAAAGTTTGCACTTTCAGGAAGCGTAGCCGACTAAAGCGAGGGGTGTTTTTTGTGCCACTGCGTCGCCTGTTGATACGCATTTGCAACGGCCAATACATCGCCTTCCGCAAACAACTGCCCCATAAACGTAATACTGGACGGCGTTTGCTGAGCATTGAAACCGTTGGGAACGACGACGCAGGGGTGGCCCGTCAGGTTGGTTAGTGTCAGGTTACCACCGGCATAGGTCGGGCTGATGTATACGGTCAGGCGCTCTTTCTTCAGCAGCGCGTGCATGTCATTGATGAGCCGAGTCCGGGCGCGGTTGGCCTGCACGTATTCGACGGCTGGTACGAAGCGCGACGAACGGAACTCGTTCGGCCATGCATTCTTTACCTGCCGCACCATTTCGTCGTCGCGCCCGGAGCGGGTTAGTTCATCGAAGGCAGCAGCGGCTTCAACGCCCAGAATAAAGCCGATTCGGCCGGGCGAAATCGTCGTTGGTAAGTCGATGGGAACCAGTTCAGCACCGAGCGAGCGCAGGGTTTGTAGTGTCAGCGAATCGTTGCCGCGGGTGGGGTAATTACTCGCGAAGGCTTTCTTCACATAACCAATCCGCATGCCTTTGAGCGAAGCCGTCGGAGCATAGCGAAATGGCGCGGGCATCACGGTTGGGTCCAGCCCGTCGGGGCCCTGTATGGCATTGAACACCAGCGCACAGTCGTTGACCGACCGGGTAATCGGTCCAATCTTGTCCATACTCCAGCTCAGTGCCATAGCCCCGTGTCGGCTCACCCGCCCAAACGTCGGCCGTAAGCCCGTCGTGCCGCAAACAGTGGAGGGCGAGACGATGGAGCCTAGTGTTTCGGTACCGATCGCGAAAGGGAGCAGCCCCGCTGATACCGCTGATGCAGAACCCGCTGATGAGCCACTGGAGCCTGTTTCAGGCTTCCACGGATTGCGGGTCATCTCACCGAACCACACGTCGCCCCAGGCCAGTTCACCGACCGACATTTTGGCGCATAGCACGGCCCCGGCCGCTTCCAGCTTGCGAATTACCGTTGCGTCGTCGGTTAGCGTCTGATTCTTGTACGGTACCGAGCCCCAGGTTGTCTTGTAGCCCCGCTTGGTAAGCAGATCTTTGGCTCCATACGGGATACCGTGCAATGGACCCCGGTACTTGCCGGCTTTCAGTTCCGCGTCGGCTTGCCGGGCCTGTTGTATCGCCAACGAGTCGGTAAACGTGATGACGCAGTGCAGCGTAGCGTTGTGCTGATGCAGCCGGTCGAGAAAGAAACGGGTTAGCTCGACAGAACTGATCTGCCGGGTTCGAAGCAGCTCGCCCAACTGCGCGACGGTGTAGAAGGCAAGATCAGCTGGTCGGGCCGGGCGTTTAAGTCCTGTTGTTGCCACTGCAGGTATGGCAGAAGAACCGGTGGGTAGTTTGAAACCGGTAGGCAGCGGGTTGAAATACAAGGCTGGTGCTACGTCGTTGGGTAAGTCGACCTTGCGCAGCGCTTCGTAGTCTGGCCGGAAGTCGTTCAGGTTGTCGAGCATGGAATCACGCTCGGCAGTCGTAAACGATAAGCCAAACACGCGCGACGCCACATCGGCCATGTCGCTGGTGATGGGTTTTTTAGGGTCGTCGGGCGCCATGATGAACGCACCCAATAAGAAACTGCCCGCACAGGCCAGTAGCAGACGTGTAGTCGTTTTTTGCATAGAATCGATGAATGTGTAAGCCGATAAAAATACGCGACAAACTCGAGTCTACACGATCTATTCCAGGCTGACTGCCCATTTTGGCTAACTGAATGCCTGTCTTTACGACTCCGCCTGTGTACGTGCCAGGAACTGCTGATGCAGTGACCAGATTTGCGGCAGCAGCAGTTGCGACTCATCGTTGAGAAGTACTTGATCGGCTAGCTGTCGACGTTGCTCATCGCTGATCTGATTGGCGATAATGCGCTGAATATCGTCGATCGACCGGTGCGGATCGCGCTGTCGAATACGGTCGATACGCAGGGCTAACGGCGACTCGACAACGACGACCTGATCGATGCCGATCGCTGGACTGGCGGCTTTCATCAGCGCGGCTTCCTTGATCACGTAAGGCGCGTGCGTTTGCTGGGCCACCCAGTCGGCTGTGTCGGCCCAGACACGTGGATGGATAACGGCGTTGAGGTTTTGCAGCAGATCGGGATTGGAAAATACCTGACTGGCAACCCAGCTCCGGTTGTAGCGGCCCAGCGTATCATAGGCCATTGCGCCTAACACCCGCGTAATGTCGGCTTTCAAAATGGGATCGTTCTCGGTGAGCCACTTGGCGCGGTCGTCGGCCATATACACCGGTATGCCCAGCGAGGCAAATACCCGGCAAACCAGACTCTTCCCCGACCCGATCCCCCCTGTAACCCCTATGCGAAGCGTTGCTTTCATCTGTAATGTACTGTTAATTGACATAGTTTCTGGTACCAGTTGACTGATTATATCGAGACAATAAAACGATCATTTCTACAAAGAGCCGTGTAATGATTAGCCAGTGCAAGCTACTCGATCTGTCTGGAATCTGTGCGGCCAGACTTACTCATGGTTTTGCTTAGTTTTGCACGGTATTCTACCGCCTTAGTAGCGATATTACCCAGACTTAAATGACACTAAACCATATACTCGTCACAGTACTGACCATAACACTGTTCGCCGGATCAGCACAGGGACAAAAGACAGATATTATGCTGTTGGGTTCCGACCATCTGGCGCAACTTTATAAAAGCGACAAACCCCGCACCGACGTTTTGCTGCCCGAACAACAGCGTGCCATCAGTACATTTACCAATCTGGTTTTGCCCTACAAACCAGACCTGATTATGGTTGAGGTACTGCCCGAAAAGCAAACGCAGATTGACAGCTTGTATGCGCTCTACGTTAGTGATAAGCTAAAACTCGATCAGCTGGAGGATGGACGAAGTGAAGTGTATCAGATCGCGTTCAGGTTGGGCAAACAACTTGGACTCACCAAAATACATTGTGTCAATGCGCCCGGAGGAACGTCGCAAAGCATTTTGGATAACGGCGACAACATCAATCTGTATAGAGAAGAAGGTGCAGCCCTGCGCGCGATGGTTGTCGACAAGGTAAAAGCGGTACAGGATGGTAAACTATCGCTCACGAACTACCTGACATTTATCAATCAGCCTGAGACGTATAACAGGGTTTACCGGCTGCGCTACATCACGCCTGCCAGAGTCCGGAACGGCACGTTCAAGAACCCGGATGCCATGATCGATACCGCCTTTATTAATCCGACGTATATCGGTGCCGAGCTGATTTCTGTGTTTAAAAACAGGGATTATAAAATCTACTCCAACCTGGTGACGACGCAGTTGAAGACGAAGGCGAAGCGGGCGCTGCTGCTTATCGGTGCGGCTCACCTTGGCTCACTCAGAAGTATTCTGCGGGACGACACGGATTACAATCTGGTCGATCCGGTGAATTATCTGCGGAAATGATGACCTGTCATAGTACGCGAATGCATACTTGCATGTAGAACCAGAGGGGTATGCTAGTTATAACGTATTGGCTATGAGTTGGGCCAGCTTTTTTAGCTTCGATTTATGGAATAGGTAAAGACGCGACATCTAAGGAGGAAAGTTATCCGCTGATAGCCGATGGGCATGGGTTTACTGACTTTTCGAAACACTGTGCTCCTGTCGCTATTACTACAGCCGGTTTGGACGTTCGCCCAGGCGAAGCCCGCTTTGCCTGAACCGTGGCTAAAGGAATTTGATGAATGTCGGGAGTATGGTGATGTCTACGTTGTCAAAAAGATCAACAAGCCGTGTCGCGTCTACGAAACTTTCCTGACCGATAAGCAGGGCCGGAAGCTAACACCTGCCTACCGCGACATTGGTGATTTCGAGGAAGGACTCGCAGAGTTTGTGCCCATGGAGCGCAGCCGGGCGGGGCAGGGCCTGCATGGATTTATCGATAAGCAGGGCAAGGTTGTCATTAAACCCAGGTATGTCTCAACAGACCGGTTTTCTAACGGTAGAACCTGGGTTGTTTACCGGGCCGAGCCACATTATGGACTTTCCTATATCGACAGAACCGGGAAAGAGCTTTACCGAATCCCCATTGAGTACTACGCAAACGATTATCTCATCAGCGACGCAGAAGTCAAACACCCGTGTAATTACGACACGAAGGAAGATGTGCTATGGTGGCGAAACGGTGAGCCTCTCGTCCTCAATTTCAATTTTACTCCCTTTGTCGAACGGGAAATTCGGCGAGCCAAAGGCATCGTTCCGTTCAATTACTTGGGAAAGTTTGGCGTTATCGACCAGAATTTCATCCTGAAAGTGCCGGTAGCACTTGATGAGATCGACGTGAACTACACCTATTCGGGGCAAGGGCTGACACGCGTACGATACGGTGATAAATACGGGTACATTAACCCCTTGACCGGTGACCTTGTCGTTCCTTGCGACTACACGGATACGCGCAAACCGACCAACGGTTTATTCTGGGTAAAGAAGAACGGGAAATGGGGCTGCATCGACAAAACGGGTACGTTGCGTATTCCGCATCTGTACGATGAAGCCACCGGTTTCACCGCCGAAAATCGGTCAGCTGTTGCAATCAATGGCAAGTTCGGGCACATCGATAAATCCGGTACCGTACGAACGCCGTTGACCTACGACTTTGCGTCGTATTATAATCACGGTATCTCAATGGTGCGCGTCGATGATAAATATGGCTATATCGATACGACCGGTCGTTTCATCACCCAACTCATTTACGACGAAGCCTTCCCGTTCGATCATCCGACGACGCATGTTGAGCGCTCGTGGCTTCGGTTCGAACTCACACAGGATGGTAAAGAAGAGTTCATCGGATTCTCGTACAAACTGAAGGGACTATTCATCATCGTCGGAACGCTGGTCTTTATCTGGCTCAACAGTTTGTTTTACCGGATACGAGACAAGTTTCAGTGGGGTAAACGTCGGGTGAGTTAGCCATTTTATCTGTCACGGCGACTGATAAAAATACTGTAGCCCTTTCACAAAACTTAGCTGACCAGTGTCCATGTGCCCCAGCTGATTATAAATGCCACCTGCTACGCCGACGTTACCGGTTTGCCGGATGGCGGTGGTCAGGTTCTGAACAGGCTTGATGTCCCATTGTGCATTTTCCTGACCGCCAACCGTTAAGAACAGCCGTACTGAATCGGCTCTGTTAACTGCGCTTAGCTGGGCCGGTAGTTGATTCAGATAGAAGTTGTGGTACCACACCGATGGACTAGCGGCTACGAAGTTTTGGAAATCATGGGTTTTGCGGTTTGCCTGATTCAACAAGGTATACAGGGCAAAGTAACCGCCAAACGAATGGCCAAGGAGTGTTCTGTTTTGGGTAGTGGTTCGGTAGGCCGAGTCAATAGTGGGTAGTAATTCATGACTTAGAAACTGACTGAACGACTCCCCGCCACCGGGCGCTTTCAACTCGTCGGAAGGCAGGGCGGCTGGGTATAGATAGTCCCTCACGCGAAGAGAATCCATTGCTGCAAACGATTTGTAACCAATTCCTACCACGATGAGGGGTGGCAACAAACCGGCTTTTTCATACTGGCGGACGCTCGCAGCCAACATGGGGAAGTGGAAGTTACCGTCCAGAACGACAACGACTGGATAACGTTTGGTACCGCTGTCGCCATACTCCAGGGGAAGTTGGGTTTGTACATACAGCGAATCCTGTATGGTTTTCGAATAAACGGTTCGTGGGCTTGTGGTCGTGGCTGGATAGTTGACGGGACTGGGCTTAGGCTGACAACTGTGCAGCGCTATACAGAGTAAATAAATGGTCAGTTTCGACTGCATACGGATGATACATAAGTTACTAGCTCATTGATCATCAAAGAAATAGCTAACCGTTGAATAGGCATGCCTGTATTCCACTGGTTTAAGTTAGTTTAACAGAAATACAGCACTGGGGTGCAGGCCAAGATTGAACCGAGGTGGCGCGTCTGCAAATAAAGCTCAGCGTTCAGAAAGTAGTAGTAGAGAAAGGAAAGCAGTCAACAAGCATCCGTTACGGTCCAAAGCGACGCCATTGTACCTTTGTGGCTGGCTAACAAGACAATGAGAACGTGGTAAACTGGTATTGGATCGACCTGCTCGGTACGGGTGTTTTCGCCGTATCAGGAGCACTGTCGGCGCTTAGCAAGAAGATGTATCATGACCTGTTCGGTATTTTCTTTGTCGGTTTTCTGACGGCGGTAGGGGGCGGTACACTGCGCGACATCATCATGGGGGCTTATCCTATTGCCTGGATACGGGACCCCAATTATCTGCTCACTATTGTTGGGTCGGTAGGCATCGCCCTGGCAGGGCGTCGCTGGTGGTTCGGTCGGCTGCGTCGGCCCCTGCTGGTGTTCGACACCATCGGTATCGGATTGTATACTATTCTAGGGATGCAGAAAGCATTATCGTTTGCCGTCAACGACTGGGCTGCGATGTTGTTGGGCGTAATGTCGGCGATATTCGGAGGTGTTATCCGCGATACGCTGGTTAACGATTTACCGCTGATTTTCGACCGGCAAGTGTATGCGACGGCCTGTCTGGCCGGAGCGCTACTTTTCTGGATCGGCCGCTCGACGGGTATCGACCCTACCGTAAACTTCTGGCTGTCCAGCAGCACCATCACGATCATACGCCTGGTGACCATCCGCTACGGCTGGGCGTTGCCCCGAATTAACTAAGCGTCAGGCTTACTTCGCCGATGCTGACGCCGGTACTGACAATAGTTGACCAATTTCGAAACTGACAAGCGCACGATTAGCCGAAAACTGCAACAGTGGGTGGCGGAACTGTGTCAACGGAAGTTCGTCGTCGTAATTGTCGGTGATGCGCTTGCGGGGAATGCGTAGTCGGAGTGTGTCGGGTAAGCCGCGTACGAGTCGTTGTGGACCCGACACGCTTACGCTGCCCGGTGTTACATTGATGACGCTGGAAACCGCATAGCCAGGAGCCAGATTAAGGCTTGCACTATCGACCCGTAGTTGAATGTTTTTCGTAACCCGGCGATCGAATGCAATATCGAGCGTATCGGCAATGACATAGTTGACATGCAGCCGCTTGATTTGTTCCTCCAGCGTAGCCGTCAGCGACGAAGTATTGATCACGGATGCCCGAAGCGGTTGCAGGACAGGGTAGTCGACCGGATCGACCTGAAACGGGAGCCACGAGTGGCGCAACAGCCCCCATCCATCACCTGATACGTTGACCCGCACGGTGCGGGGCAGTGGCGTAACGGGCACATACGCCGTGTCGTTATACACAAAGTGAATCGGGTACTCTATATTCAGCGAATAGCCAGTTTTGTTCAGCGCATTGAGTAGCCAGAACAAAGCTGCCGCCAGTAGACAAAGCAGTGCTTTTGTCGGTTGAAATGAAGCTGAATTGGGTGAGTTTGCCAAGGAGGAACGGAGCTAAGGCAGCCTTACTTTTTTTCTTCTTCAACCGTTTTGACGGTCGCTTCGCGCGCGATAGCCGACTTTTCGAAGGTCAGTTTCAGACCTCGGTCAACGTCGATCTGAACGGTGGCGCTGTCAACAGCCACGATCCGGCCGTGTAAGCCGCCTATCGTAACGACGCTATCACCCTTTTTCAGGTTGTCGACAAAGTTCTTCTGATCCTTTTGCTTTTTCTGTTGCGGACGAATCATGAAAAAGTAGAAAACGACGATGATACCGCCCCAGAGAAGAACGTTCGCCAGCATCGACGAGTTACCGCCCGATAATTGTAGTAATAAGGTATACATAGTAAGTGACTGGATTAGTTTTGGGCCGCCACCGCTTTCGGATTAACCAGCGCCTTGAATTGCAGGTCAGTCATCGACGGCTCGGTGTTGGCAAATATCGTGACCGTTTTGTTCTGTTCACCGCTTTTGCCCCGGCTGTTGAACCGAACGCGAATTGAGGAGCTGGCACCGGGCGAAATGGGCTCGCGGGGCCACTCAGGCGTAGTGCAGCCGCAGGACGCCGTGATGTTATTGATGATTAGCGGAAATTCACCCGTGTTCGTGAACTGGAACACGTGCTCAACAGTGTCGCCCTCGGTCAGGGTACCAAAATCAAAAACTCCTTGCTGAGCGAACGAGATCTTGGGCATTTTCCCCGAGACGCTGGCCTGCGCTTTTTCGGCCTGCTGCCGATTGTCGCAACTGCTCAACCCGAAACCTAACCCGGCAACAGCCAGTATGAAAACCCAGTTTGGTATGCGCATTGGCAATGATACAGATAGAATGTAAGAGAGCCGGACGTGGGCGTCCGGCTCCCGGTCAATCAAGCATTTTGCTGTTTGATCTGTGCCATTAGCCGGTCGACGTCAGCCAAAAGGCGCTCGGCTTTTTCGCGGGCATCGGTAACCACACGCTCGCCTTCATTGCGCGAATCGTTGGCCGGTAGCTCACTGGCATGCAACAGATCGTTGATCATCAGTTCAATCTGTTCCCGGTATTTCGATAGCCGGTATGACAGGCGATCGCGGGTTACTTTACCCTGGTCTGGAGCGTACAGAAGGCCGACGGCAGTGCCGACAGCCGCCCCAATGACGAGGAACGTTAAGTCGCGGCTTACTTTGCTCATTGGTTAAGAATTTTTGCGGTTATTAATCGCTGTAGCGTTGGATAAACGAACGGCCTACCCAAAACTGACACGTCAACCGGCAGAACTAACAAACTATTTATTGTCCAGCAATCCCCGTCCGCTCTTGCGCAGGCGACCTGACGCCATGAGCTTTTCGGATAGATTATCCAGAATTCCGTTGACAAACTTACCGCTTTTGGGCGTACTGTACGCTTTGGCCAATTCGATATATTCGTTGATCGTTACCTTAACGGGAATGTTCGGAAAACTAAGCAGTTCGCAGACAGCCAGTTTCAGGATGTTCCGGTC
>JAKONH010000303.1 GCA_022702045.1 Spirosomataceae bacterium | reverse complement strand
GGGTTTGGGCGATCTCCCTAATCCGCTTCCGAAGTACCGAGTCATCCCGGCGTAGAGCCTTATAGTGCAGGTGGAACGGCCTAGTAGAATTACGGCGCAAGCCCTGCGATTTGATATTTGATAGTCTGTCATCAAGCTTTGGGCCAGCCCACGGCGTTGGGCTGGCCCGCTCGGGCGGCCCCGTTAGAGCTTTTTTTGATGACGTCCTGAAGCATCGGTTTATCCAGGCTCAGATCGGCGACCAACTGCTTTAATTGCTGGTTCTCTTCCGCGCGGCGTCCGCTTCCAACTGACGCAGTCGTCGAAGTTCGGGTACGCCTAAGCCACCATACTTTTTGCGGTCCGCCGCCGCGGTTCCAGTTGTAGAAGGTGGCTTCACTAATACCCATCTTGCGGCAAACCTCGGCAACGACCGTACCGGTGTCGGCCTGGCGAAGCGCAAAAACGATTTGCGCTTCAGTGAATTTTGCGGCCGCCGCGCGGTCTTTTTCATCAGCGATCATGTGGTTGTTAAGCTACCGAAAATCGCCGCTGCGGCGGACCGCCCGAACTCTCTACTTTAGGCTGGTCCAGTTTAACGGAAGGAGGTCAACTTTATCTATAGATCGTGCGGGCAATTAACTGGTGGAGAAGCCGAAATTGCGCGGCTCATTCGATATGCCGGCGATAATTCGTCAACGAACTATAATGAGCCCCAATGCAATACAGCCACACTCGACGTAACTAGTATGACTATTCCGTTTTCAAGGGCAGGATACGCTAATGATGGTGACGTTGTCGATTTTTACAATAACCGAAGTGCCGTTTCTGCGGAGCTTTCCGCTGGACGCCCGATCATAATGTCTGGTACGACATGTGGCACCTGCTTGGGAGCCTATCACATTTGGGTTTGCCACGGTATACGAATTCCCACAATCTATACGCCAAGATGTGAAAGTCAATATGGGTTAGCCTTTTGTGAGGATGCCACATTACGGCATTTCTATATGGATTGGGGACAGTTCGGCTAATGGAATGGATGGGTTGGGCTAGGTGACTTCAGAATGAATGGGGCTTTATACAATACATACCTCAAGGCACACATAAACATCCGGCCTTGATGTGTCCATTAAAAGTGAACGTTATGAAACTATCACAACCCTTTTTGCTGATTGGTCTATTAACCGTTACCACTAGTTGCCCCAGGCCACAAGTACCCGACTTTTGTCCTTCTCCAGAACAAATCTATATCCAAACCAAATGCTATGACAGTCAGACAGGATTGGCTATTGCAGTGTCACCGCCACCGGGAAATGACCAATCTGTCCTACTCAAATGGAACGTATACGTTCTAGCTGATTCATTGGCTGACGCTCCGTTTAGTAATCCCCAGTTTCGTAACGTCGTCAGCAGTACAGGTCTGACTATTCCAGATAGCATATTACGGGACAATCAGAAGGTTTACGTCTCGATTCAATCAGAATGTGCTGGTTATCCACAAAACAAGGCACCTGGGCAAGCTGCAGCCGCTTTTATCAGACGTTATAATAAAGCCAACAGTTGTTAGCAGTGGACACAACAACCATTCTGAGTAGGTAATATATATCAGTTCAGCAAAAGAGCTCATTTATCAAAAGCGGGGCGGGTATTGCATTATTTTTAGTGTTGATCTAACGCCACCTGTATACGATAAGAGATTAACAGCTATCGATCGGCAGGCCTACGGCCGTCGGAAGTGTGGCCCCTCAACCATCGATTCATTACTGTTCCATTACTGATATTGACCCGATCTACCTCAACAGTGCCAATCGGCGAAAGTACAATGCTTCGTTCGGACCTATCACTGTTTCATCACTGTTATTGATTTCCGACTACCTGGAATTGTTCAACCTTACCGATGACATCACGTCATCCTGCTACCATGGTAAAGCCATTGCGCCGAACCTCAACCATGCGAATTCATAGTAAGACCTCGGCAACCTGACCAGGCTCTTCACGCTTTTGCATGAATAGGCACGGATACAAGAGTGCTATGGCACAAAAGTAGAGTACGAGTTAGCAATCAGACCGATCGACAGATGAGGAGTTAATGTGAAAGTACTACGATATGAGAGCGACCGAAGCCCGGTAGAGTGCGAGTTAAGACTCAAAGCGGCTTACCTGAAATCTGTCGTCTACTGACGTCTATAAATCTCGTGACTGGTAGTGTTGACACGATGAAGACACAAACAGCCTTGCAGCTATTTATCTACGCTGCAGCTTGTAATCCACTTCGATACGGTAAGCGACAAAATACCCAAGCACACTACTTCTAGGCTGTTACAGGTTCACGTATTATGCAGTATTTGTGACCTCTTATTCGCATAATGGCACAGTAAATGATACTTAATACCTTGGGATCAACTGTATTATACTGATCCTTAACCAATTGCTACTTAACAAGCCCGGGCGGGTATCCGACCCGCGAGTAGTGATGGCTTATGGCTGTCGTCTACCTGTTGCCCGATCAACGATGACTTATAACCCGACTCTGGCTAACGATCCAACTCAAGTTTTTCAGGACCAGACCCGGCAGCGATCCGACCGCTGGATGAATTATTTTCTAAGCGGATATTTTTCGATTGGGCTACTCTTCGCGTTCGTTTATGACACTTGGCTAATCGCCCTGGGCGTAGGCGGGCTGCTGATCGCTGCCTATTATTCAGTCAAGTACCTGCTGCCTGCGTCTACGCTCTATCAGTACGTGCTGAGTACGGTGCTCGCCATATTTATGGCCCAGTACATCTACCAGATGCATGGCCTGTTCGAGATGCACTTCTTTGCATTTATCGGCAGCGCCGTGCTGATTACATACCAGAACTGGAAGTTGCAATTACCTTTCCTGATCGTGGTGCTGGTGCATC